>CAZZIY010000015.1:0-18277 GCA_964654525.1 uncultured Vampirovibrionales bacterium
TGTGGTGACTTAAATTTATAGAGAGAACATAACGCGGTAACCCACGCTACATCCCTATAAAAACCACTGAAGAATTTTTGTGCTAGGAAGTTTTTCCTAACTGTAAATTCGGTTCTGGTTTATCCTGCTCTAGCCGCCCCAAAAGTGCATGTCGCAGATAATGCAGGGCATATTGCGTAAACCAATATTTAATATCCATTCGGCCGTAACGCGGATTGACCAACACTTTTCTCACCACGGGATCCGTCATCCCGGGGGCGAGTATGCCAATATAAACAAGACCCACTGGTTTCGACTCAGTTCCCCCGTCCGGGCCTGCGATACCCGTTAAAGCAATGGCCACATCGGATTGTGTTCGGGCTTTCAATCCCAACACCATTGCACTGGCGACTTCAGGACTTACCGCACCGAAAGTTTCCAACACATCAAGTGGAACGTCGAGCTGCCGGTGTTTTTCTGCGTTACTATAAGTCACCAAATTGAGGTGTGTATACACTGAACTTCCAGGTACATCTGTTAAGCGACTACTGAGTAGCCCTCCCGTACAGGATTCTGCCGTTGAGATGGTCCAATGATTCTCTATAAGAATAGCGGCTACAGATTTTTCGAGAGTCATCTCTCCTTCCCCAAAGTAATAGGGTTCTGCTCGGCGAATCACTTCTTGCTTTACTGGGTCAATCATGGCAAAAGCCTCTTCTCGTGTTTGTGCCTTTGCAGCCAAACGAATTTTGACGACCGCTTGCCCCACATAGGGAGCAACTGTTGGGCTTTCTGCCTGCATGAGATCGCGCAATAATTCACCCAGTTTGGACTCTCCAATCCCAAAAAAGTGCAAGAATGTAGAATAGATACCTCCTGGATTTTCTCCGTGCTGGATATAGAACCCTCTGAGCATTTCTGTAATGGAGGGCCACATCGCATACAACTCTTTGGGGACACCGGGAAACGTGGCAATCACCGCGGGTTTTCCGGCCTTATCAGAGACATCCCAGATTATTCCCGGGGCTGTTCCAACAGGGTTTTTGATAGTATCTGCGCCAACTGGCTTGAGGGCTTGTTTGATATTACTTTTCGACATCGGCATACCGCGGGCAATAAAGTACGACCGAATTGTCTCTTCAGATTCGGGATCAGCAACCAGGGGAGTCTTAAAGTAATCGGCGATGGTGGCAACGGTTAAATCATCATCGGTTGGCCCTAGCCCACCCGTAAAAATCAAGATATTGGAGCGCTCCAGAGCCTGAGTTATCACTTGTTGAATCCGCGCGGGATTATCCCCCACTGTGACATGAATTCGGACATTCACACCTAAAGATGCCAACTCCTGAGAGATCCAGGCCGCATTGGTGTTGACCACTTCTCCCAGCAGTAACTCTGTTCCAACCGCAATAATTTCTGCTTGCATGCACCCAATGTATCATAAGCAGAGGGTAACTTAATTAGAGTGGCGTACAATCTTTTTGATGGCCGGCTCTGCCCGAAGGCGTATATCAGGATCCGCTTGTTCTTTGGCCCAGTTGAGGACGGACATGACTTCGGGAGTACCCACACCAATTTGCCCCAGCGCCCAAATCGCCAGTGCCTTGACCTCGATATTTTCATCCTCTTTTACGACCGATGCTAAAGTATTGACTGCACCTCTGTATCGTATTTCTCCCAGTTGCCAAGCTGCGACACAGCGTGCATCATCCGCTCCAGTGACTACTAAGTCAGTTAAATAGGGGCCAACCGGTTCTCCAAGCCTTCCCAGAGCTTCTGCAGCACTGGCAAATACAATATTACTTTTATCCTTTAGAGCATTAATCAAGGTAGGAGCAGCATCAGAGGTTCCCAACATCCCCAATGCTTGAATAACATAGTTTTTAACAGTTACATCTGTGTCACAGGCGTGCGATCTAAGAACTTCCAATGTTTTTTCTGGAGGTGAAAATTTGGAACGACCTATCTTTCCCAGCGCCAGAGCGACTGCACTGCGGATATCGGGCTTATCTTCGTGATCATTCAAGATGTCTTCCAGGACATCAAAGTACACTGGAAGGTATTGACTGGCCATTAATAAAATGGCATCCAATCGATCCTGGGTTGCGCTGCTTTTTTCTTTTACAATACGAATAATATCGTCTTCAGACATGGCGATTTCCAAGAAACTCTGATGAATGGCCTATCGTACTATTATTGTAACGGATACTGTGATGAAAAAACAACTGTTTCTGGCGAAAAGAAGCCTTTTATTAACGGGTTTTCTCCACTTTTTGTTCTTAATGCTGTGGTTTTTGATATTTCAAGTTAATCTTAGTGGCTTTGCAGAAATGACAGATGACAAAATTTCTGTCCATATTTTACGGGTAAACGTCCTTTCAGACTGGTATTTACAATCGATTGAAACCCTGTTACAGCAGGCCCGTATTCCCTACGACGTTATTTCAGAGGATGCGAATTTAGAGAAACTCCAAACTACTGGCGGGACATTGTTGATTCCTCTCACCAATACCAGTACCCCCATGCAACTGAGTCTTGTGGACAAGTTTATTCATCAAAACCACGGGCGTGTGGTTCTGTTTCCAGCCCATCACAGTTTAGACCCTCAGGCTAGCTTTCCCGCACTGCAATGGATGGATATTACGCTGACAGGCAGTTTGCCGTTGACGCAAACGATTCAAATCAAATGGCCCAGTCCTCCTCTTGCCTCCCCCCCGGCGCCCTCAGATTCCCTAGCACCCGGCCAACAGATGGTGATACCCGCAGCCGGAAAAACGGCTAAAACAGTCCTATACTTTGCCCCCACTTCGGGGGAAAAAACAACTCTGGCCTTACCAGCGATTATTCAAACCCCTGTCGGTTATTTCTTTAACTGGCGTTGGGGCGCTGAACTTTCACCAGAATCAAATCTTCGAGCCTTAAAATTAGTTCTGGCCAGTAACCCTGTAGAAAAACCACCAACTGTCTCAAATACCCCCGTCATAAGTGCTCTGCCTGCCGCTGAAACGGCCTTACCAAAAGCCTTAAACGAACGAGAAGAATTCCGAGAACCACCCTTGCCAGATAGTGTGGCACCAGTCCCTGATAATGTTGACCCTTGGATTCTCGAAAACCAATCTGCTCAATCTGGGCTAGATTTGGCAGCATACACCAAGAATATTAAGACTCTGGATACTTATAAACGCTGGGTCACAGATGCGATTGATTCTTCTTTACAACTCTCATTGGGAATGCCCGTCAAAGAGGCACAACAACTCCTGGTCGAATCGCGAATTGAAACCGCCCTGTTTGAATCAGCCTTTCTCAACGGAGAACTCAACAAAGGCATCGCCGCCTATGATCAAGCCAAACAACTGCTTCAAAAAGCCGTTATACTGACCAGCCCTTCTTACCGTATTGAAGGGCGTGGACTATGGCTAGACCGCTCCACTATCGTGGCCACAGGCGGGCCCGAAGGGCTGAAAAATCTGCTCAGAAAACTTCACCAGAACGGCATTAATCTCGTGTATTTTGAAACCGTCAACGCGGGCTTCCCCATCTATCCCAGCAAACTGCTGCCGCAAAACCCGCTGATTACTGGCTGGGACCCTCTGGCTGTTGCAGTAGAAGAGGGCCACAAACTCGGCATGGAGGTTCATGCCTGGGTTTGGACATTTGCTGTTGGCAACATCAAACACAACCGGGTGATAGGACAACCTGATTCCTATCCTGGCCCTATTCTAAAAGATAGAGAGCTGATGTCTGAGGCCATCCGCTCTGCCAGTGGGAGGCTGGTGCCAGACGGACAAGATGAATACTGGCTTAGCCCTGCTAGTCCAAAGGCCAGAGCCTTTCTTAAAGAATTATTCTCTGAAATCGTGCGCACTTATAAAGTGGACGGTCTTCAGCTCGACTACATTCGCTACCCTTTCCAGCGATCATATTCTCAAGTGGGATATGAATCCGTGGGTCAAGCGCGGTTTCGAGAAGACACCGGTCTATCGCCTAGCAGTGGGGAAGGGGTCTTAAAAACCTGGATTGCTTGGAAAGCTTACCAGGTTAATACCTTTGTCAAAGAAGTGTCGACGACGCTAAAAGCCATTAACCCCGATCTTAAACTCTCTGGTGCCGTCTTTCCCATGTCGAGAACCCAACGGCTCTTTGCCATTCAACAAGATTGGGAAACGTGGGCGGATAACGGCTGGATTGATACCCTTAGCCCCATGACCTATACGGCATCCAAGCGGGAATTTAAGCGGCTGATAAATTATGTGACTCATGCCAGCAAGCAAAAAATCCTGGTATATCCGGGGATTGCACTGTTTAAACTGGATCCCACTGATTTATTGGGGCATCTGGAAATTATCCGAGAAAACGGCGGCATGGGGTGCACGATGTTTGCGATGGCCCATCTGGATGACGATAAACTCAACGCGCTGAAACTCGGTCCCTATAAAGTCAAACCCGCTACAGCACCCCATCACGAACCACTCAACGGTTTGGCACAACTCTCGGGTGAATTCCAACACCAACTCAACTTGATGATTCTGCAAGGTGAAATGACCCAAATGAAACCCAGTGATATTCAAGTACTTCAACAAACCGCACAAGGTCTCAGTACCCAAATCCAGTCACTAACCTTACAGACTCAATCCTTAGAGGCAATGAGAGCGTTACAAAACCAATTTTGGGTCCTCAATCAAAAAACCCTTGACTGGTTAAAGCGAGAAGACGCGACTCATCCCTTTCGCGTGCAATATTTTAAGCAGTATCTTGAACGGCTCAACCGCATGCTGAATTACACGCTCACCTCCATTGCGATGAAGGATATCCGGGAAAGTTCACGTACTCCAGAGTTGCCTGTAAACCCTGAAACACCCTCAGCTACAGTCAAATAAGAGAGAAGTTAGACTGTCGACTTGTAACACTTTGTTACCAAAACGGAGAAAAAAAGGGGGTGCGATCAATTTTACTGTAGAGACTGTTTTTATTTTTATACAGTTAATTTTAGTTTATTCCCCCGATTGACACCGCCAACGTGACTTGTGGCGGAACAAAGCAAATGTCTATTGGAAGCAGAGAGATATAGAGGAAAGACGGTAGTCCCATGGCTAACACCAATGGAACAGCTCAATTGGCTAATCTGGCAGCCACCCCTGGCTTGTCGGCCGGAGCTCAGGCCGTTTTAAATGGCAGTAACAATTTTTTAAGTGCCTCTACTGGAAAAGCTGTGGAAACCCCCAATCAATTGGTTAACCAAGCGATTGTTAGCAATGCCAGTACTACTGCAGCACGCCAAGCCACCCCCACGGCAGCAACAATTAACGCATTTCCTGGAGTTGATGTGGTCAGCAATTTATTGAATCCCTTGGGTGCACAAAATTTTACGACCGCGCCTTTAGACAAAAACCAACAAGCGGCCATTGAAAAAAGCCGTTCTGTTTCTACTCAACTCAACGCGGTATCGAATTTACAAGGTAATATTACGGTAGACTCTTTGGTTGCAGCCAATAAAGCCGGTGTGTTTGCCAATAAAGATTTGGTGAAATCTGACAAACAATTAAACGAACTGAACAAAATTTTAGGCGACGCACAGAAAAAATACGGGGATTTCAGTAAATTAACCGATAACAAGAAAATTGATGAAGCCAATAAATATATTCAAGACGCGCTGAAAAAATCAGGTATTGAAAGCAACCCAAAACCAACGGGGTTAGCAGGCCTGCTCGGTAATAGTTGGCTAGCGCAACTGCTTGGTTTGAACAAAACCACTAACGGTCCGTTCAGCTCTTCCTTAACCGCGTTGGAAAAACAACAACAAGAGATCCAGAAGAGTTTAAATACAACTGCCAATAGCGGTTCTTTGGACGGTTTACTATCAGCACAATTAGGACTGTCTCGTGCACTCTTGGAAGGGTCATCACCGGGTGCCTTAAATATTGGTGGTTACAATCTGACTGGTTCTATCGCCGGCTTAGATACACCCAGTACTGCAGCCAGAGGTTTTAACCTGGTTGACACCTTTGGCAACAACAGTACCTTACTCAGTGACTATTCTACCCTTTTGGGGACTATTAACACCCTAGGAAAAGTCAACTAACACGCTGAGAATGGACTGGTAACTGGTATTCCATCCCTCTTTATAAAAAAGGCAATTATTGCCGGGTAAATGTTTTTATTTAATTAAGAACCATTTTTTCTTTCCAAACTTACTTTCCAAACTTACCTTCTATACCGTGTTCCTATCCCAACTCCCACTGCAAGCATACAGAAATGAATCACACCATGAACCCCCTACTCTTTGGTAATTATGGCCCTTTTCCCACGCTATGGCAAAGCAACCCTCCATTGGGTTTGAATCTGGATTTTGTCGATTTGAACTTATCAGATAATTCATCAGATAATCAGATGTTTTCAAATCCCTTCTTTTCAAACGCATTATTGCCTGGCAATTCATCACCATCGTTATTCAGCGAAAATTCGCTCTTGGAAAATTCATTCTCAAGTAATACATTCTCTCCACTGAGCCAAATTTTTAGCGGATTTGATTTCAACCTATTAAGCACACCGCTTAATTCACAAAGTGTGGCATCCCCCGTGGCTCGAAATACAGCGCAGACATCAGCGAGCAGAAATTCTCTGACAGACCTACTCAACACCTCTCAACAGGATTCTGTCTACTCGAGTTTACTGACCTCGTTTAATGATCTGTTTAATACCGTCAATCAGATCGCCGCATTAAAAAAATAAGCAACGCTCTGCTAACTCTGTCTAACGTCAAAATAGCGAGCATCGGGGTGATGAACAATGATAGCGGATGTCGACTGCTCGGGCTCTAACATAAATTCTTCTGATAAGTGCACCCCAATCCGCTCAGGTTCCAGCAGAGTGAATAATTGTTTTTGATCCTCTAGATTCGGACAAGCTGGATACCCGAAACTGTAACGACAGCCTTGGTATTGCTTATTCAGCAATTTCTTTAAATCATCGGCATCGCTACCGGCAATGTTCCATTCTCGCCGTATTTTCTGATGCCAGTATTCAGCCAGCGCTTCGGCCATCTCAACAGAAAACCCGTGGAAATACAAATACTCTTGGTACCGATTTTCTGCAAACAACTGTTGCCCGTATCTTGAGGCAGCTTGCCCCACAGTGACCATCTGCATGGCAATCACATCGGTTGCAGGTTGTGTGTGGGAATTAGATTGAACGGGTTGAAAATAATCTGCAATACACAAGCGCTGAGCTCCGCCCCTTGGGAATTGAAAGCGTTGCCATTCTGTCTTTAAATCATCTCGGTAGATAATCAGCGTGTTGCCTTCAGCCGCACAGGGAAAATATCCATAAATCACCTGGGGTTCGAGCAAGCCCTGTGAAATGGCGCGCTCTTGCAGGTGGTGCACCTGTGGAATAATTTCTGCTTGAAGATACGCTTCATATTCTGCTGCACTGCGAGAACCGCGCTTAATTTGCCACTGTCCAGCAATCATCGCCCGTGTGTTGATAAAAGGGTAAACATCCAAAAGCGAGATCGAAGAAACCACTTTTGTTCCGAAAAAGGGGGGCGCCGGAACAGCGACATTTTGCCGAACTGCTTCGCTTCGTTTATTAAAATCCGGTGAACCCTCAGGTAAGCCGTATTGTGCTTTTTGTCCAACATCACCGACTACCTGGTAAACCGACTCTTCATCAGAGTTCAGTTGTTTTTCAACGGCTTTTCCTGCAGCACTCACGGCTGCTAATTCTTGCTCTCTCTGCGGTTTCACTCCTCGCATAATATTTTCCATTGCGTGTAAACCGGAAAAAGCGTCTTTTGCATAGTACACGGGGCCCGCATAAACAGCCTGGCAATCTTCTGAAACAAACCGCGGGGTCAACGCAGCTCCGCCCAAAATAACAGGAATATCGACGCCTCTTTCTTTCATCACCGCTAAATTCTCTTTCATGATGGCCGTGGATTTTACCAGCAGACCGCTCATGCCAATCGCATCAGCATGGTGTTCTTTTTGTGCTTGCAACATGGTTTCCAGCGGTTGTTTAATTCCGAGATTAATTACCCGGTAGCCATTATTGGTAAGAATAATATCCACCAAATTTTTACCAATATCGTGAACATCCCCTTTTACCGTGGCCAGAACAACAGTCCCTTTTACAGTGTCCGCTTCCGATTTTTCCATATAAGGTTCTAAGAAGGCAACAGCGGCCTTCATCACTTCGGCTGATTGTAAAACAAAGGGCAATTGCATTTCGCCCCGCCCAAACAGATCACCGACAGTTTTCATCCCGTCCAGCAAAATGGTATTGATAATTTCTAAAGCGGGGTATGTTTTTAAGGCGGCTTCTAAATCGGTTTCCAGTCCGGTTTTTTCCCCGTTAATAATTCGGTATTTCAAGCGTTCTTCAACCCTCTCAGGCAAACTTTCTTTGACGGATATTGCCTGAGATCCACTATTGGCTTCATAAAAAGCCATCAGTTCAATCAGAGGATCGTAATTATCTCGCCTACGGTCATAAATTAAATCCAGGCAAAGTGTTCTCTCTGCATCACTAATCCGGTGAAGCGGCAGAATATGCTGGCTGTTAATAATCGCCATATCCAGTCCAGCAGAAACCGCTTCATGCATAAAAACACTGTTTAGCACGTGCCGGGCAGCCGGCTTGAGACCAAAACTGATATTACTGATCCCTAAGACGGTGCTGACTTCAGGCATATTTTGCTTGATCAGGCGAATCGCCTCCAGAGTCTCCACACCTGCTTTACGGAATTCCTCATCACCGCTGCCCAAGGTAAAAGTGAGCGTATCAAACACCAGGTTAGACGGTCGAATATGATGGACTCCGGTCACCCGATCAAAAATGCGCCGGGCAATCGCGAGCTTTTTATCCGCGGTTTTTGCCATACCGTCTTCATCGATGGTGAGTGCCACCACGGCGGCACCAAATTCACTGCATAATTGACAAACCTGATCGAGGCGCTCTTCTCCGTCTTCGAGATTAATTGAATTAACAATGGCTTTTCCGGCAATCAACGAGAGTGCCCGGTGAATTACGGGGACTTCCGTTGAATCAATCATCAAGGGAACATCCAACTGACTGTTAAACCGCAACACGGTCTCGGACATATCCCGCACTTCATCTCGGCCCACATAGGCGGTGCAAACATCCAAAACATGGGCACCTTGCTTGACTTGACCCTTCCCAATATCCACCAGACCATCATAGTCTTCTTGCTGCAGACGATCTCGAAACAACTTACTGCCATTGGCGTTGGTGCGTTCGCCAACCAAAACGGGTGGCTGATCAATGTTGAGCGGCACTGTCGAATACAGACTGGAGAGACTATTTTGATACGCCGGTTTGCGGACGGCAGGGCTTAAGCCACTCAAAGCCTGAGACACCACACGAATATGATCGGGCGAGGTTCCACAACAACCACCAACAATGTTGACTCCCAGATCTTTGACAAAGTGGGCTAAATGGGTGGCCAGTGCCTCTGGGGTGAGATGATAATGGGCTTTTCCGCCCACATTTTCTGGAATCCCTGCGTTGGGCAGACAGGAAATATAGAACGGGCTATTTTGCGACAGATAGCGAATATGCTCTGCCATCTCATTGGGCCCTGTTGCGCAATTCATCCCAAGAACATCAATAGGATAGGGTTCAAGGGCGGCCAAGACAGAAGCGATATCACTGCCAACCAACATGGTCCCTTGGGCTTCAATAGTGACTTGCACCATGACCGGAATATTGGATTTTTTGGCACGCTTTGCAGCAAACACGGCAGAAAGTGCGGCCTTGCTCTGCAATAGATCTTGACACGTTTCAATCAATAAAATATCAGCACCCCCGTCTATCAAGCCTTCTGCTTGGGGGACGTAAGAGGCCTTCATATCTGCATAAGAGATATGTCCTAAACTGGGTAATTTAGTAGACGGACCAATAGAGCCTGCCACGAAACGAGGACGATTCGAACTTGAAAACCCAAGGGCTGTATCCTTGGCTAATTTAGCGGCCAGTCGGTTCAACTCGTAGGTCTGCTCTGGGATATCGTACTCAGCGAGCACAATGGGATTCGATCCAAAACTATTGGTCTCGACCACATCGGCCCCTGCCTCAAAATAAGCCGCATGAATTTCTTGTATGACCTGAGGGCGGGTTTTAACCAAAATTTCATTACAGCCCTCAAGACCCTCAAAATCGTCTAAGGTGAGTGTGTAATTTTGAATACACGTTCCCATGCCCCCGTCGAAAATCAACACCTTTTCGCATGTTTGCTGGAAAAATGAGGCGGTTGCGGTGTTTGCACTGTTTGACATAGCAGACTCTCTGGACAAGAAACTAAAAACGTAATGTGCGCGCTCTCAATCGAGAAGTTTTTATTATACGGAGATTATACGTGGGGGTCGACCTGCAACCTTTCCAATTGAATCAAATTCATTGCATTGACCGAAAGTCCGTGAACCCAAGGTTTTACAAGGTAGGTTTTCTCGCTCACGAACAACGGTACTATCACCACGTCCTTTTCTAAGAGTAAGCGTTGGGCTTTGTCCATAAGCAGTTGCCGCTTCTGGGGATTCAGTGTGACGGCTGCCTCTTTCACCCAACGGTCGTAGTCTGGATGATGCCATCCGGTATAGTTATTACCGTTGCCACTCGTGAACAGTGAAAGATAACTGTCCGGATCGGGGTAATCCACATACCAACCCAAGCGAAAGATGCTGGGAGGGTCATCGCTGAGTCGCCTCAAATAAACCTTCCATTCCATATTCTCCAGATGGACCGGGAGATTTAAATTTCGTTTCCAGAGAAATTGGGCAATCTCAACCTGCTTTTGGATGTCATACCCCGTTTGATAGCCCAAACTAATGAGTCCTGGTTTTTCAGAGTGTGTCTGCAGCCAGTTTTGGATGATTGTTTTGGCTTTTTGCGGTTGATACACAATCCCAATCCTTGGGTTATAACCAGGCATACCAGGAGAAATCCAAGAGGCTATTGGCTTTTGTCCACTTTGCAGGAGACGGGGATAGTAGGTTCGATCCAAACTCATCGCAAACGCACGACGAACATTAACGTCATTAAAGGGCGGTTTTTGAGTATTAAACCCCAGGTAATCAATCCGGTGCAGGGTTTGAATGCGGGCTTCAGGCAGCTTTCGTAAACGACGAACATCAAAGGAGGGAATGCTACTGGTCGTTTCGATGTAATCGAGATCGTTATTCTCGTACATCACCACACTGGTATTACTATCGCCGATCATCAGCATATCAATCCTATCTAAAGCAGGTTTTTTTTGAGAAAACCCATAATACCGTGCATTAGGCTGTAGGCTTAGCAGCTCATCGTGTCGCCATGCTTTGATTTGGAAGGGTCCATTGACAATCCAATGAGCTTCTTCCGAAAAAGCATCACCGGTATGACGATCTATATTCTCTAAGCGTAACGGGAGTGCTACTGGAGAGGCCATTAGATCCAAAAAAAACGGAATAGACCGTCTTAAAGATACTTCCAGTGTCCGCTCATCAAGGACCCGAATACCGAGTGGCACAGATTTCCCTCTAAAATACGCTTCCGCCCCTTCAATATCGAATAGAAAAAAAGCATACGGCGCTGCTCGACGGGGATCCAAGGCACGCCGCCAAGCAAATAAAAAATCACTGGCCTTGACGGGCTGACCATCACTCCAAAGCGCGTCGGGTCGAAGATGAAAGATGATTTTTCGACCGTTATTCCTGATCTCCCAACTCGCGGCGATGGCGGGGACGACTTTTCCGTCATCGCCAAAGGTGGTTAAGCCGCGCATGATGTTTTGCAATACGGTAAAGGAAGTTAAATCTGTCACCTTGGCGGGGTCCAAATCCGGTGGCTCTGTCCCTAGATTCATTCTAAAAACCCGAGGTGTTTCGCCGCTGGAGGACGGCTGGCTAGCCAGAGGTTTACCACAGCCTGAAACACAGAGCATCAGCAGCAGAAAGCTGAAAAGCATTGATAAAAATTGGGTCCAGCGGCGCATCTGTTTACTTCACTGTATACAGTTTATTGGGCAGCTTAAACCCACGCCGAAAATACCCACCTTCAAAATCAGACTGTTGATCACCAATGTTTGCTTCTATCACAAAGCCCTCTGTCTGTATTTTTTGCCTCACCTTTGCCTTGTAAAGTCCCGTTGGCAGTGATTGCATCTCTGGTGGTTTAAGGTATAAATGCCTGTAAGTGTTGTATCCGAGCTGACCCAAATTCTTTTCTGTAGCTTGTCTCAGTGCTTCACTGCGACCGGAAATAAAAAATACGGGAAAGCCTTTTTGAATCACCCATTGATACAAATCATAACTCAATGGAAGTCGCCCCGCCTGCCCTGTCAGCGCCCAAGCATCCCAGCAGGGCTTCTCAAAACGAGCGTAACGGGCAAAATACCCACGGTTATCCAGCAGTGTCTCATCCAAGTCAAACACGACCGCAGACCTGGAGACAGCTTGGGTTGGTTTGATATGGGCTTTTTGGGAGAGTAGATATTGTTTTGCCTGGAGCAAAACACGCTTGCTTTCCTGCCAGGTCTCTAACTCCAACGATTCTGCCAACTTCTGACTTGTGCTAGCAACTTCTTGCGGCAAAACGTCCATTTGGCATACAGTCACCGGGATATTAACAGCGGGAGACTCTTCTGCAGAAACAGTGTTGAAGACAAAAGCAGCAACAATAAAACTGAGAAGACTGAGAAACAGACGCCTAGAAATCCTCTGCTGTGTCATTGGTTGCATAAAACCACCTTAACCGTAAACTTTTTAGTCTAGAATTTCTTGTACACGACCAAAGGCATTATTATAATTCGGACAAGAAAAGGACCCGGGATCAAATTCTTGCTGCCCCCCGTTAGAACCACCTAGCCAACTGCAAGAATTTTCAATTTCTACCATCTTGCCATCCGTCTGGTATCCTGTTGTTTTTGTATGAACGATGTATGAATGAAGAAAGCCGCATTTTGTCCCCAGTCAACCTCAGCCCTCACCAAAAGTCAGGTAGCTACTACTCTGGCGCCCAGTCTCTCCATATCAGTTTTGATCGCTACTCGTTAATCATTAACGGAGAGCGTCAACTGATTCGCTCTGGAGCAATGCATTATTTTCGGCTTCCTTCGCAGTCGATGTGGCGAGATCGGTTATATAAGCTAAAATCGGGCGGGTATAACGCGGTTGATTTATATTTTTGTTGGGATTTCCACTCTCCTTCTCCCGGTGTGTATGATTTTAACGGAATCCGGGACGTAGCAGCCCTGTTGGAAATGACTCAGGAATTGGGACTATTCGTCATTGCTCGGCCTGGCCCCTACATCAATGCTGAGTATTCGGCTGGAGGATTACCAGGCTGGCTGATATCACAGCCCAATGTTGTGCTGAGGAACAGACATCCTGATGGAACCTACGAATGGTCTGAGTCCTATATGAAAGCTGTAAGACAATGGTGGGAGCACATTATCCCGATTATTGCCGTCGCACCTGGTGTCATCTTGATGCAGGTGGAAAACGAATACGCCACGCTAGAGATGGAGTCTACTTACATGCAGACCCTGATTGAGTGGACACGTGAACTGGGCGTGCATGTTCCCCTTTTTCACAACGACCTCTATGCCTCAGGCCTGTATGAGAACTTAGTGGATATCTACGCCTTTGACAATTACTCGGTGACACAATTTGATTCTGACTGGCGAAAGACCAAAGGCGTATTTGATATTTTAGATAATGTTGAAGAAAACTTCAGGCCCTATTGTGAGAACAGGCCTTTAATGGTTGCAGAGCTTCAAGCCGGGTGGTTTGGAACGTGGAAAGGCAAGCAATACGAAACCATCATTGAGCATTTGGGCCGAGATCATATTCAGATATCAACAAAAACCCTACTAGCTCAAGGGCTAACTATTTTTAATCACTACAAAGCCATTGGGGGAACCAACTGGGGTCTGATTGGGAGTACGGATACCTATACATCTTATGATTTTGGTGCGCCTATTGGAGAGAACGGCCTTCCCAATGAGCGGTTTTACACCTGCAAAGAGATTAATCTCCTTCTCTCTAGCTTCGATTTTACCGCCACTGACCGGGTCTCTTTGGATGCCCTTCCGTTTCAACTTTCCAACACAGAAACTCTCTATGCTGTGAGAAAAACAGCCGGCTTAGAAGCGCCTGTAAACTCCGACGAGCAAGCCCATTGGCTATTTTTTCGAAATCTTACTGAAACAGCCCAAACCACTACGTTAACGGTTCCTTACTGCGACACCGTTTTCCCTATCGAACTATCGCTTAGACCACATGAAATGCTTATTTTACCGTATCATGTGCCTCTCAAAAACGGGGATACTGTTCTTTTTTCTCGAACAGAACTTGTGTATCACTCAGACCGAGTCAAAGACGGCAATTATCCTGATCCTAAATACCGCTTAGTGATTAGCGGTGGTCAATCTGTTGATTGCCTGATCGAGATCTCCGAGAATACGTTAATTACGGAGTTAAAGACACACAGCAATCATCACCAGTTAAAGCTATCACAGGATTGTGCCAACCCAAGATTGGTGAGAATTACAGCAGAAAACATTTCTTCAGACGCTTTTTACACCGGCGAGATCGGGAATTTACTCATAGTCGTCTTGGGCCAAGATTTACTAGACCGGCTTTGGCTGGACGATAAAGCGCAGTTATTGATAGGCCCTGAATGTCTTTTGGATGATAGTGACAGCCCTGTTGCCCTAAACGAATTTATGGAAATCAATGTGGTCACCGCTGTGGGAAGTCTGGAACGAGAAGTAGGCTTTGAGAAGCACTCCCCAATTGTTCTTCCTGAACTCACCCATTGGAAAGTGGAAGATGCCGCTTGGCCTCTCTGGGATACACAGGCAGGAACCTACCAAGCTTCTAGTAAAACGGGCTTTGATTTTGATCAGAACCAACTATACGAGGGCAGCGCCTGGTACCGGGTCCGGATCGCCCCACATCTCAATCCTGCCACTGTAGAAATTGATGCCAGACATCTCTGGTTCGCCTTTATGAATGGAAAGTTTCTGGGCAATGGTACTCATATCCTGTTAAACCCTGGAGAGGTGTCCCCTGCTCCCAGCGTGTTGAATATTCCTCCGGCCTTCCTCAAGAACAAAGGCGAGCAAGAACTCATTATTCTTGTTGACGGACTCGGCCATCCCAAAGGCTTCCACGATGACGCAAGCCTCTGCCAAGGACTGCTCAGTCTAAAAATAAATGGGTTAGCGATCGATCCTGTTGCAAGCAAAGATAAGAACGGGGTCTCCGTTGATGTGATGATGGCGGATTTTGATGCCAAACATCCCCTATCTGCCCTTGAGCGTCTCAAAAGCCACCCTACCGAGACCCCTGTCGTGAAGCTTGAAGCCCAGTTCAAACTAGAACTTTCTGATCGTGTGGTTTGCCCCTTGGGTCTTCGCCTTGAAGGCCTCGATGCAGAGCGGATCAATATTTATCTCAATCACACTTTGATTGGTCGATACTGGCGTGCCTGCCAACGGCAGAATCTGTTCTATTTGCCTGAGGGTTTATTGAGGACTGCAGAAGGGCAGAAAAACACACTGTCCCTGGTCTTAATCAATACCGATCCTCTGATTAGTCTTAAATACTGTCAGCCAAGTACGGAAAATGTATACCTAGAATCCTATGCCCAGTGGACAAAAGTTCGTCCTTAACCGTCTTGTTTAATCAACTGAGCCTTTCTGATGACCATTATTCCTAATTTTTTACTAAAACGCCTTTATGTGCAGGGAAGTCTTAAGCAAGATGCTCAAGGCGTCTGGTTTTCGTTTAAAAACAGTGTAGGGCCGGGCACGCTCACTCGGCTTAACCGGATTCGCATCAACGAAAATGATTTTTCTGCAGAGCAGGTGTGGATTCAAGTTGATTCCCATGAGCCTCAGCTAGCCGCCTCCGTCAATGAGCAACACCCACTGACCGTATTGCTGAATCAGGTAATCACATGTCGTATCAAAGAATTGACATTAACCCCTGGCAGCCACGGAATTACACTCGATGTAATCAGCCGCGAAGCCGGCCATGTGGTTGTCTCCATCGAAGATAAATTAGACTAATGATAAATTAGGCTGTTAAATACGAACAAACCCGTTTCAGACTGGCTTGACTCGGCCGACTGGTTTCAGTATCGTAATCAACACAACAAAATGCTTTTGCCCCCATCGTCTAGTGGCCTAGGACACCTCCCTTTCACGGAGGCGGCAGGGATTCGAATTCCCTTGGGGGTAGGGCGTTTTTGTAACAAAGCGGTTACAATTTGATTGGCCCCACACCGGTAATCCGGCACTAGATCAGCTAATACACCATATTGTCAGTTATTGTGTAAAGAGCTAATTTTATACTCTCTTCAGTCTACACTCTGGGGGCCAAAGTCGCAAGGGATGTGTACGTTTAATCCGACTATGGCAAAGCACTGGTTTGTGGATAACTCCGTGCAGAGCGACAAAGCGATCCGTAATCGTCCAAAACGGCCATTTACTGACGATGTCCCCATTCTATTAATTAGCCTTTCTGCTCGTCGAGGTACGCTTTCCGTCCGGTTGAGAAAGCTTTTTACCCACACCCGTGAAACTAGGCTTTCCGTTTTTTTGAGCCAGCATATAGCAATATTCCACAGCTTCGCCTTGGCTAATTCCTAAACGCTTTGCCATAGCAGCTATCTCTCGCTTAGTTTCAGGTCTCACTTCAGCTCTGAGTGGAACTTTTTTATCCTTTCGCGGGCGCCCTGGCCTGGCATTAGCCGCGTGCCTACCTTGTATATACGCCTCATAATGAGCGTTTACATGTAGTTGAAAGCTCTGGATCGCCTCATCTTCCGTGCTCCCAGCACCACAAATGTAATCGACTAAAGGGGACATAGCAATATACGCTTCGTCGTCCTCGCTCCACCTAACAACCGCAGTATTTAAAATAGCGTCGCAATTCATCGCACAATCTCCTTAGCTCTTTATCGGTTATCTCGCGCCTTGACCGCCAAAAGCTGGCGACGGTACACCGTTTGGTAACAATCCAATACTTGCTTTTTAGATCCCTTTCGATGCGTTACAGAGAAGGTGCTCACCAATAAACCATCAAAATAAATTCGGCCAATGTGTGGTAGTCCTGATTCATCGATAACACATCCTGCATCGGTTACTTCCTTCTTAAAGTGTCGGTAGTCTTTTGGGGCCATTCCGCTTTAAAAACTCCTTATGACACCATAGTACAATATTCTGTACATAAAATCAATAGTCTGTACAGAATATTTAGGAACCATACCCTGGGCCGGTTCTTTATGTAAGGGCCGACGGCTCATAACTAAGGCAAGAGTAGCAGAACCCAACATATTGGGTTGGGCTAAACGGGACAACAAGACCGGGATTATGCTCCTCGAACGCCTTTACCTGGTTATGCAACATATCGTATTCAGGGCCCGTTATGACTGGGCTTTTGACCTCGTGCCGAAGATATGCGTGGTATATCAGCTCTATCACTGAGCGAATATACCCATCCACTGTCTTTATCGGCCTTAGGCGATTCATCCTGCTACTTCTTTCAAAATTGGGGCATGCATCCCACAGGAATTAACTATATACTCGGCATACAGAAGGCCAACAACGTCCCACGCCTGTAAGGCGGCGGCGCACCCACAATCTACCGGGCCCGTCTCCCGAATTGGCCATTCACCCGCCTTATTTAAAGTTACTCCTAAACTGTCGTGACCCTCGAAGTCAGGGACGGAATTACCTTGAACCTGTATGCTCGACCCGTAAAAGACACTCTGTGGGTCTTCAGTCCAAAGAGACCTGATTCTGAGAGATCAAGTTTACCATTTTGTAATAAAAACCCCGTTGCATATTCAATCTAAAAAATTGGTTATAGAATAGAGCAGTTCTTAGCAGTTCCCCTGTCATGAATTGTCATCGACCGTGTTTTATTGAAGCTATTTGATACTGCAAAAACTTCAGCGTTATACAGGGCGTGCCATTGAGACTAATGAGAGAAGCCACCCAGTTGATCTTGAAATGAAATACCAAAATACGGAACAACAAACAGATGAAACGCAACCAGATGAAACACAACAAAACACTCATCAAAAATCTATTTTTCACTTCCTGTGCGTTAATGGTTTTGTTACTAATAGGCTGTCAAGCCCCACAAGAAGTCAAAGAAAAAGAGTTCACCTATCAGGTAAGTAAGCCCTTAGTAAAAGATATAACCCTCAATGATGAATACGTCTGCCAGATTAGAGCCATTCAGCATATTGAGCTTCGCTCATTGGAAAAGGGGTATTTACAAAAAAT
>CAZZIY010000016.1:0-17976 GCA_964654525.1 uncultured Vampirovibrionales bacterium
GAGACGTAATTGGTCTCCAGGGTGTGAAATTGCGCTGTCCAGACACCCTGATTCTCTGTATCCCAAAGGTATAAAAGCTCAGTATCGGCCGCAGCCCAAGGGAGCTGTGGACTCGGACCAAAGCTCCCCTCACTGGTCAAGATAAGTGTTGCGTCAGGAAAGAGTCGCTTAGCCGCTTCCGCTTTTAATCGGGCAGTATTGAGGGCATCCCCAGGTCTTGCTCGCTCTAAACTAAACGTCCCAAACGCATCGGTATCAAAATTTGTGGCCACTTCGCAACAAACACCAAGGCCGGCTTCCAGTACAGGGGCGAGCACCTGTTCTTTACCGTGCTGGGTGGCAATCAAGAGACGCCGTTGATTAAAAAGAGGATGCATATGCCTATCTGGTTGCTGCGCTTCTGGCCGCTGAAAATTCTCATCTACCGTCATCCCTGTATGATATCAATAGAACCCGTTTATTCCCACAGGAGGTTGCGCCAATGAGCTCCATATTTCACCCCATTGAACCCAATCGGTCATGGCATCTGCCCGTTGGGGACGGGCATGCACTCTACGTTGAAACAGTCGGCAACCCTCAGGGACTCCCCGTGGTGTTTTTACACGGCGGACCAGGGGGTGGGTTTTCTCCCAAGCACCGACAATTATTTGATCCCCGTAAATACCACGCCATTTTGTTTGACCAGCGTGGTTGCGGGCGTAGCACCCCCTTTGCCTCTTTGGAAAACAACACCACCCCGCACCTCATTGCCGATATGGAACAGCTTCGTGAAGCATTGGGGATTGAAAAATGGCTGGTGTTTGGCGGTTCTTGGGGAAGTACACTGGCACTTGCTTACGCCGAAGCGCATCCAGACCGGGTGAGTGGACTGATTTTACGCGGCATTTTTCTGTGCCGCCCCGAAGAAATTCGCTGGTTCTATCAAGAAGGTTGCCACTGGATTTACCCCGATCGCTGGCAGACCTACTGGCAGCATATTCCCGAATCAGAGCGTGGGGACATGTTAAGTGCCTATCATCAAAGACTCACCAGTCCTGACCCCAAAATACAGTTGGCCGCCGCAAAGGCCTGGAGTGGTTGGGAGGGAAGCACGTGCTGTCTAATTCCTGATGAAGCCACCATCCAGGATTTTGAGATGGACGAGAAAGCCATCGCCATGGCCCGAATTGAATGCCATTACTTCAAGCATCACTCATTTTTAGAAAGCCCCAATGCACTGTTGGAGAATATTAACAGGATTCGTCACATCCCCACCTGGATTGTGCACGGCCGTTACGATGTGATTTGCCCCGTCAAAAATGCCTGGGATTTGCACCAGGCCTTTCCAGAGGCCAAGCTTACCATTGTGCCCGATGCGGGACATGCCTTTAGTGAGCCAGGGATTACACAAGCTTTACTACAAGCTTTGAAAGACTTTCAGCCCTAATTTCTGCCTGTCTAATTTCTGTCTGCCTGTTACAAAGCAAGCAGCCCTATTGTCTGAGAGGGCACTTTTACGTAACATGTCGTAGAACTTTGGCTAATATGAGGATGTGTGTGTCATGGAAATTTTGTCCGCTCCTTTGGGCGCTGTTACTGCTATTAAACCTGCAAAAGGGCAGAGTAAACCCCATTTTACCGGCCAATCCAAAGAAACACCCTCTCTATATGCTCCAAGTCCTAAAGCTGTATTTCCACACCTTATTTCCTTTCAAGGAGCTTCTACTCCTGCGTTGTCCTGGCAAGAACTCCCCTCGGTTACTGATGCCGCACTAGGCCAGATTCGACGATTTCAATTCTCCAACGGGATGGGGCTGTATGCCATTGTTCGCAAGGATGTCCCCTTGGTCTCTTACGGCGAACTGATTCATACCGGTTCTGTGAATGAAACGGAAGACAACAACGGCATCTCCCACTTTTTTGAGCACCTGATTTTTAAAGGAACCCCCCTGCTGAAGCCGGGTGAATCCGATCATAAACTTGAGGCGTTGGGAGCGGGCGTGAACGCGTGGACCAACTATGACGCCACCTTCTATTACCTCTATAACGTGCCCTCACAAAACCTGGCAGAAGCCATTAAAATCAAGGCAGAGATGCTTCAAAATGCCTTGGTGCCACCCGATGATTTGTTAAAAGAGCGCTTTACCGTGGTTGAAGAGATTAAAATGTATGCCAACCGCAAAACGGGTAAACTGTTTGAAGATCTAGTCGCGACAGTCTACGGGGATCATCCCTACCGCAGAACCATTTTAGGACCGGCCAGAAACATTGGTGATGCGATGCGCTATGTGTTGGATGACACGCAGCCAAAAGAGCAGCTTGAGCGTAATAAACGCATTTTGACAGAAATGGCACAGGGAAACACCGGTCAAGGCTTGACCGGAGAAGACAAAAAAGCCTATGTCTTCCTAAAAGGCTTACTCAGCCGCCGCAAACTCACGGCAGACAAAATACTTGCGCTATATCCTTTTAATCCCACTGGACAAAAACTGAGCGAAACAGAGCTTCGAGGCGAGCTCAAGGTTCGTGATCTCAGCCGGGAAGATATTCTTGCCTACTATGCCCGTTTTTACGCTCCGAGTAACCGTGACATCCTGGTGGTGGGTGATTTTGACATCGATCAAGTACTGTCTCAGGTGGCCCGCGAATACAACCGACCCTTTCCTGTACAAAGTGACGGTCGGATATATGAGTCTAGTAAAGGCTCACGGCCCACAAGTCGTCATATCAAGAAAACCGTAAACCCTAGGGGCATTCAAACCAATGCAAAAACTGTTTATGACTCTCAAGTGAGCCAAGCAACCATGATGCTCGGGTTTAACGGACCCCTCCCGCTTCAAGTCACCCCTAAAGAAAGAGCGGCGCTCGATATTGCAAACACCGTACTACTCGATGGGGATAGTTCTCGACTTCACCAAAGGCTGGTTGAAACGGATAAGCTGGCTCAAGCTGTGGGTGGTGGCTTTTGGGAGTTGGCCCAGCGCTCGTTGAGTTATCTCAGTGTGACAGCAGATCCCGATAAGCTGGACGCCGTCAAAACAGCCATTCAAACAGAACTAGAATCACTGATTCAAACGGGAATCACCCCAGAAGAGTTGAGCAAGGCCGTGCGACAACTCAAAACCCAGATGGCCAATAGTGCCGAAGAGCAATTTAGCGCGATCGGTGCCCTGGCCGATTTAATTCGCAGGCGCAATAACGGGCCCGAAATGGGTGAACGGCTCAGTGCACTGGAAGCGGTCACACTGGCTGATGTTCGTGCTGCTGCCAGTAAGTACTTACAGCCCAGTGGTGCGCATGTACTTACGTTAGCGCCTAAGCCCGTAACAAACAAGACTGCAAGCTCAAAGCCTGGTCTGCCAAAGCCTTCTTTGCAGTTTTCCGGCCGCCTTACCCCAATGGACCAGTCGATTACCCTGGATAGAGGGTCTGAACTGATTGTGCGTTCTAAGCCCGGCAATCTAAAAACCGCGCTTTCTCTCAGGGTCAAGGGTGGTGCCGCATTCGATCTCGAAAAAGGACTGGCAGGGGCTACTGCCTGGTTGAATGAAATGCTTCAACGCGCCACGCAAACGATGAGCACCCAGCAACTCCAAGAGGCCTTGGCATCCAAAGGGATCACACTGGAAGTGACACCTGAAGTTGACAGCCTGGTCATCACCTTGGAAGGACTCTCTGAAGCCAAAGCCGATATGTTTTTGCTATTGGCAGAAATTTTGAAGGGTCCCAAGGTGGACGCAACGGAACTGGCTGAGGTTAAAACCCGTCAGGCCAAGAAATACGCGAGTGCCATCGAGACCAGAACCGCTTATGCGAGTCAAGCACAATTTACAGAAGCTTTGTATCCAGAGACCCACCCCAGTGGGCAAAATTACGGCCGGATTCTCGCCAAAAAAGACGCCGTGAGTGCAGAAGCTCTAAGAGCTTACTTTCAAGAGGCATTCACTCCCAAAAACATCACTGTTTCTGCGGTGGGTGATATCACTGTAGAAGAGGCTCAAACACAATTTAACCAGGCCCTGGCCCCATTAAGTTATACCGGCACAGAAATCAAACACCAATTCTCCCCCATTCAATTCACCCTGCCAGCTTCCAAAATTGTGACCAAAAGTCGCGAAAAAATGACACAAGCTGAGATTCGCCGTGGCTGGGTGGCGGCACCTCACATCAAAGAAGCAGATCGTCCTGCGCTGACATTATTAAACGGTTTGCTACGCGCCGGTATGAGCAGCCGCTTGTTCCAAACATTTAGAGAAGGTGAGAAAGGCCTTTGCTACTCAGTCACCTCCACCTACACGCCTTCAACATTAGACGGCCGCTTTGAGTTTTATATTGGAACTGATCCGGTCAATATCAACAAAGTGCTGGGTCTGTTTCAGCGAGAAGTCGATAAACTCACAACCACTTTGGCGACAGAAGCAGAGTTATCCCGTGTGAGAAACCTCCTCAATGCCAGCATTTTGGCGCAAACGCAAGGGGTTAAAAACGTGGCCAGCTCACTCAGCAAGCACCGCGGACTCGATGTTGATTCGCCCGAAGAGCTGGCGGAAAAACTCGCCACTGTGACCCCAGAACAAATCCAAGCAGTCGCGCGTAAAGTACTTTCTCAGCCGTCGATTACTACTGTTCTGGCCCCTAAAGAGGCTTTACGCTCTCAAAATCTGCCAGTGGATGGTGAAAAAACGCTGTCTTAATTTAAAAGCGGACGATTAAATCAACCGCTCCCATAAACTGGTCTTTTTTCGTTCCCTGGTTGTAGGCCCGGGTCGCGTAGGAGCGCTCGTAACGAAATTCGGGACGAATCGCCATTGACTTGTTCAGCCAGTAAGTCACCCCAATGCCATGGGAAGTATAGGCTGTTGCAACCCCTGTGCGTTGACCTTGTTGATCATTGAGAATCTCATTTCGAAAAGTTACGTAAGCTTTGGAATTAATCCGTCCAACCAGGTAATTTACGGCGCCGTAGGCATTGGTAAATCCGGGGCTCACGTTGCTGGGTAGTACTGTGGCGGGCACGTGATGGAGCCAAATATAGTAGGCCTCTGTTTTGGTATGCCACCGATCGTGAAACGCTCGAAAATGATGTGACCAGGTAATGTTATTCTGCTGAACGTTATTGATCGCATAGCGAGCGTCATTGATAGAATTAGCAACCAGATAAATGCTGTCGCGGTTATTTTTGGATATCCACTGAACCCCAGCAATCCCAGTCAGCTTTCTCCCGTTGGTCCAAAAAGAGACATCATTCCCCACCGCCAGACCGCCTTGCACCTGCCATTGGTCGTTCAGTTTGACCGTGAGTATGCCTCCTTGCTGTGTAAAGGTGTCAAAGGTGTAGAGCAGCGAGTGGGTAAACATGTAATTGTCTGGCGCGAGTTGACCTTCAATGTCTGGAATCGAAAGATAGCGCCCCACTCTTAGGGTTGCGCCTCGAGCAATTTTGGGGAAATAAATGTCTATATACGCCAAAATGGGATCGTAACCATACCGGCGGTTACGGGTTTTTTGCCCACTAAAAATCCCTTTTGTGTTGGTATATCGGTAATCAATGCCGTAGATATTCGATAGATGAAAGCCCCAATCAATATGATCTTGTTGCACAGTGTCAGGTAGGCGCTCTACACGAAAAAGCAACTGATCCAAATGCACTTGATTGGAATAAATGGCATAGGCGGCCGGTTGATTCGATCTTGAAGAGGAACTGATATTAGCGCCCACATCGACCCAGCCATAGAGTTTAATTCGGTGCCGGTTGAGATAGCGCCCAAATTCCGTCTTCTTGATGCTGTCCATCAAGGCGTATGTATCACTGGTATCGGGCACCCCAATCATGGGCGTCCCGCCAATCTGCCACTCTCCTGATGGAAAGGGAGGGGATTCTAAGGGGGCAGGAAGTCCCCGACGCACCGGCAAATTTACTTCTGGAGCAGTCACTTCTGGTTGTGTGTCGGTTGTTGCCTCCAGAGACACGGGTTCAAGGACGGGGGGGACGGATGAAATATCAGATTCAGCAGCACTCGGCAGGCTAAAGCTACTGATCAGACAGGCAAACAAAAGTAGACTTACACAAAGCAGTCGCTTCCACGCCAGCATCACAACCCTATCCTATTGAGTGGAGGAATTCTCTGCACACATTTCACCCGAAACTCTCTAACATCCCTTCATTATAGGTTAACGCAAGGACCCAGGCCCGCTAACAGGCCTTCGGGTTTACCATTTGTGACAATTGAGTGGCTTACCCCGCGCCAGCTGCATCACTGAATGGGGATTGAATCTGATTTATTTTAGCCACCGCCAAACACAAAATCACCGCACCCAAAATCTGCATCAGACTGAGAGACTCTCCAAAGTATCCCCAAGTGACAATCAGAGCGGCCAAAATTTGCGCCATCTCACAAAATGAAGCCAGCGACGCCGGCGTGTCTCTTAAACCTCGGAAATAAAGAAACAAGGGTAACACACCGGCAAAA
The DNA here is from genome assembly GCA_964654525.1 of uncultured Vampirovibrionales bacterium. Lineage (GTDB taxonomy): Bacteria > Cyanobacteriota > Vampirovibrionia > Vampirovibrionales > Vampirovibrionaceae > JAIEMW01. Next base: position 6,450 of record CAZZIY010000016.1, read on the forward strand.
ACAGAGAGAAATAGAAAATCCTGGTGTATCTGCCAGTGCTGAAAAAGATCCGGCTTCAAAAACAACCCGTTCGCATGTCCGTTAATAGTCACCAAGGCGATCATCGCCACCAGGCCAAATAACAATCTCAGTGGACTGGCCACCCAGAAGCTCATCCCTGTATTAACCACTCTGCCTGCAACCGTTCCAAAGGACCAACATAATGCAGAAATCAGAACCATCCAGAGTTCACCTGAGAGACTTAACCCCTCTAAACTGAGGGTTTTGAGCGACAACATCGCGCCTCCAACAATGGCGACAGAGGCCCATTTAAAAAAACCAGGAGCAAACTGCTCTTTTAGAATGACTCTGGCAAAAAACGCAGCAAACAGTGGCTGTATATTGAGCAGCACATTGGCAACCGAAAGATTCACCGTTCTCAAAGACTCTGTAAAAAAGAAGGTCCCCACCGCAGAACCCAGGACGGCTGAGCCTAGTAAAAAAAGCCAAACTCTGGCTTTAATTCCTTTGAGAGCTTCTCGACATACCCACAGGAAGGGCAAGGCGACCAGACAGCAGTAGCCATGCTCATACAATACCACCACATCCGAGACAAATTGTTTATTGAGAAACACGCGCCAGAGGGTTTCCGTCCCCCACAAGCCCGCTCCCAGTGACACAAACAGCGGAGCAAGCCATCTGATTTGTGCCTGCCTGGGCAGTGTCTTCATCGCCTCTAGATGCCTCGCTTACGAAGCTGTGTATCGGCAACAATACCTGCAATAAGGCCCACAATGGAACCCGGAAGCCCGCCAATAATACCACCTAACAGAAATGAACCCGCTAGCGACCCGCCTAATGAAAAGGCGATGGAACGACCGTGTGTGCGGGTAAACTCCTTGACCTCATTGGCCGCTTTTTTTGCAGTGCTCTTGGGTTTTGGCGTGTATCGATTCCCTGAAAATAGGGTTATTCCCGTCTGGGAGTGTTTTTTGACAAGCGCTGAGCGTGCGTTAAAACGATTCACTGGATTAATCTTCAGATTGTTTACTTTTAGATCGTTCATTGGGTATTGCCCCTCCCTTTGCTAAACCTCACGTTACATCCCGCAACTGACTTTGCTTAACTAGCTTTGCTTAACTGGTTTCGTTGGAAATGAGTTTACTGCAAACCCTGCTCTCTGCCAAGCCCGGGCAGAGAGTCGAAAGGCATCTGTTTGCTTTCGGGGATCTCCTCTCTGAGATAAACATCAAAACACGGATTGAGAAAGCGAAGCTTAAAGCCTGCATCTGAGACAATCTGGCGAGTAATTGTCATAAAGTGGGGTGGTGTCGTCAGACCGCCCAGGAGATGAGAACAAAATTCACCCCGAGTTCCTTCTGCTGCATCCGTCAACGCAGGGACGAACACGATGTTTATGCTTGAATCCGAGTTGAGAACCCGCTTCAATTCTTGCCAAGCCGCGGGGTACTCCGCCTGTCCAAAAACCATATATCGAGACAACGGATTGAGGTGCTGGGTTAAAAAATAAATTTCCGGATTATCCGGAAAACTGACCACATCTCGGGTATTTTGTGAATAGTGTCGCACAATCCGCTGTATATGATTATATCGGCGGTAGTCTCCTGCTGAAACATAAATGTCGGATTTTCCGTTTATAAAAAGTTTTTGTGAAAATACCAACAAAGGATTATTCTGCACCATCATCTGAGGCGTATATTGACCCCGCGCAGTAAAAAACACCATTGAACCAAGACAGATGAGACATAATGGTAAAAAATACCGGATTGTTACCGGAAACGCACGGGGTTGAAAAGCCACCAGAAACGAATTGAGTTCAAACGCCTTAAAGCAATGTTGATAAGCAAACACCATCAAACAAGCAAGCACAAAGCTATACCCATACATCCCGTAAGCAACAATGTTGGGACAAGGAAACGAGATCATAAACGTGATTGCCGCATAATGAGCCAAAAGCACAGTAAATAGATTATCGTGCGTATACTGAAGTGTCCCCTCAGTCAAGCATTTCATCAATTTGGCCACAATAACGGTAGCCGTTAACCAGCGAAAATAAAACATGAGGGTAATAACGGCCAGTAAATAAAATAACCCGTCTTGCTCATTTGCCGTATGGTCATTTTTAATGTGGGGATGAAGAGGAGATAGTGACTGAGTGGCAACAACAAACAACAACAATACTAAAAAAGCTAAAAAATTTCGTCGATTCTGACTAATCAACCAGAACAGTAACCCACTCAAAACAACCATCACAAAAACGACGGGCCCGAAAATAACGTGATAGATATTCTTACCCGTAAATGCCGCAATGAACAATTTAGGGGTCACAAAATAACATTGATGGAGAGCTTCAAGAAAAGGCTGCCAGCCTCTGAGAAAAATTAACACCCCTGCCGCCATCAAAGGCAAGATACTACAACTGCCCGTAAAGCTGAGCAGTGCCGATACCGCACACCGAAATCTAGCTTTTGGTATGGGACGCTTCGTTAGTTTCTCAAAAAATATCAATAACACCAAAAAATACGGTAGAAACAAGACCGTGAATTGCCAATTTAGATGCGGCTTATCGCTGAGTGTGAATACCGTAATAAAGATCATCACCAAGACGATTGGGACGATTGTTATCACTCTGACAAGCCACGGAGAGACTGTTTTTATCGATGTTTTACTCTCTGTGTCTTGCGGATAAATCAACAGCCAGCTGAGTATACTCAACACCACTGCCAAAAACGAGAAAACGCCAAGTGACTGTTTTAGCAAGAAAATAACACCACTGACAAAACCACAGATTCCTGGCAAAAAAAGAGATTTAGGAGAAATTACGACCGGTTCATTTTGCTGAATCCAACGCATCATCAATGCCAGCTGAAGCGTCATTAAAAACAGGCTGTACCACGTATTGTTGGAATTAACAAAAACCACAGGCCCTGTTGCCATCACTGCAAGAACGAGTCCATAAGACCAATTGAGACTGAGCATTTTACGCCCAATCCAGAACCAGATGAGACTGAGCAGCACACCCATCGCATACCAGGCATAGCGAGTGGCTAAAATCGTCGGACCGAACAGTAAGAACAACCACTGGTGAAAGTAATACAGTAACCCGGGATGAGCTATTTCAAAATCAAAATGAGGGATCTTTCCCGCTTGCATCATGCTTAAAACAGGGGCGTTTAAGTAGCCATCATCTACAGGAATCCAACCTCTATCATAAAATAGTCCGTAGAATACCACATTCACAATTAGAACAAGTAGCCAAGGAAGAATACGCTCTTTCCACAGATATTTATCAGATTTCTTGGCCGCTGAATTCAAGCGTCACCTCTGTTAATGAATCATTTTTCCTGAGTGCCATTTCTCATGGTATTTGTTATTCAAGGAATAGGTGTTCCCAGTGGTTGAACTTGTATGGTACCACTGGCTGTTGGATTGCCCTGAACCGATTGCTGAAACCAGCTGATGACTGTGGGGCCCATATTGGTTTGAGTCAAGACCAAGAGGGTCACAATCGAAAGAAATACCAGGGAGATGGCAAATTCTACCATTTGATTGCCTGATTCTGTGACCGGTTTTTTCGGTAACAGCACGGTCGGTAACTTCATGGATTGAATTCCTGTTTCTACAGTCGCTTGTCTTGCATTGGTTCTGGCTAGTTTATTTTAGCAATTTTTAGTCTGTCGCGGTTTAATACGTTTAATACAATCAGCCAGTCAAAGCATTTGGAAAGTAATCGCGTCATGTTTACAGGTTTAATTGAAGAAGTGGGTGCCGTCCGTGTGGTTGAGCACTCACAAAATGGTAGTCTTCTCACAATTACGGCCAATAAAGTATTAGAAGACACCTCCCTCGGTGTCAGTATCTCCATTGACGGGGTTTGTACCACGGTTATTGCCTTTGAGCGTCCTCTTGACGAACATACTCCTGGTTTCTTTCAGATAGAAGCCTCTCCCGAAACATTACGAAAGACCACGTTTTCTCAGCTCCAACCAGGCTCTAAGGTCAATTTAGAGCGTCCACTACTGCCCACCTCTCGCCTGGGTGGTCATTTTGTCAGCGGACATATTGACTGCACTGCCCGTCTAGAATCAATCACACCAGAAGGAAATAGCTGGATACTGTGGTTTGACCTGGCTCAACCTGAATTCAGCTCTCTCTTCATCGAAAAAGGGTCCGTTGCCGTCTCTGGTATCAGCCTGACGGTCAATCTGGTCAGAGATTCTCAGTTCTCAGTTGCCATTATTCCACACACTTACGAGAATACATCGATTTCTTCTCTGCGTGTAGGTGATAGCGTCAATATTGAAGCCGATATTTTGGGGAAATACGTTCAGCGCCTGCTCAGTAGCACCCCAAACACCGCTGAAACAGCATTAAATTTCGTTGCGACAGCCGGCCCAACACGTTGATTTTTAGGCCTGTTTGCGAGATTTTGAGTATTCACACTCACCAGCAACCTGCTAGTCCGTTTTAGAAAGTCTCTTATATGACCTCTCTTTTAACCGCAACTGAAGCCAGAAGCGCTGAGACCAATCAGGCTAACGTTTCCGAGATTGTTCTGACGCAACATGCGTTTCAGTTCTTTCGGGTACACGGCGCCAGCAGCACAGTCACCTTGGCTGCAAACACGCTGCCTGAAAAACAACCTATTTTCTCAGGGCTTCACGTAAAATCTCAGTCTATCTTCCAGCCCTATCAGCTTAATCCAGAATACAGAACTGACTTTACTCAAAATTAATTCCAGGAAGCCCGCTCCTGTATGGACACCGCGTCAATTCACTCAGCAGACACTCCATTAGACTTGTCTTTCGACAACCCTTTTAACACGGTCGAAGAAGCAATTGAGGCCATTCGTCGTGGTGAAGTGGTTATTATTGCTGATGATGAAGACCGGGAGAATGAAGGCGACTTCGTCTGTGCTGCTGAGAAGGTGACACCGGATATTATCAATTTTATGGCGACCCACGGCCGAGGGCTAATTTGCCTAACGCTTACTTCAGAGTTGTGTCAAAAGCTTCAGCTCTTTCAGATGGTCTCTCACAACACCGATCCCATGGGGACTGCCTTTACAGTCAGTGTGGATGCTCACCCAAAATACGGAGTAACCACAGGCATTTCAGCGGGTGACCGCGCTAAAACCATTCAAGTAGCAGTTGCACCCGATGCCACGCCTTCAGATCTTCGAAGACCGGGGCATATTTTCCCGCTCCAAGCAAAATCAGGCGGGGTTCTTGAACGTGTTGGGCAAACAGAGGCCAGCGTAGATATTGCCCGGATGGCCGGACTCACTCCCGCAGGAGTCATCTGCGAAATCCTCAATGAAGACGGCACCATGGCCCGTAGGCCCCAATTAACCGACATTGCCAGAACCTACAATCTCAAATTTATTACAGTGGCTCAATTAATCGCCTATCGGCTCCGCAAAGAACGCATGGTATCTGCTGAAGCAGAAGCCGATCTCCCCACACAATACGGGCATTTTCGAGTGATCGCCTACAAAAACCGACTCGACAACAGCGAGCATTTGGCCCTGATTAAAGGGGATTTAAACGATGCCAACGACGGCAAAATTCCTCTGGTTCGTGTGCATAGCGAATGCTTAACCGGAGATATTCTGGGCAGCCTGCGCTGCGACTGTGGACCTCAGCTTCACGCGGCCCTCAAACAGATAGACCAATACGGCAAAGGGGTTCTGGTCTATATGCGGCGTCACGAAGGGCGTGGGATTGGACTCACCAATAAAATAAAAGCTTACAAGCTTCAAGATCAAGGTATGGACACAGTAGAGGCTAACTTAGAGATGGGTTTTCCTCCCGACCTTCGTCATTACGGCGTGGGAGCTCAAATTTTACTCGATCTCGGCGTAGATACATTCCATCTGCTTACTAACAATCCTCGGAAAATCCGTGGTTTAGATGGTTACGGACTCAAAGTACTGGATCGAATCGCGATTCAAGTGCCCAGCACTGACGAAAATCACCATTATCTTGAAACCAAAGTCTCTAAGCTCGGTCATTTACTCGATATGTAATAAACTAAAAGGATCTTGACCCCATGCAGCAGCCCGTTCATCACTCCATCAAAGAAATCCAAGGGAATCTTATTGGCACCGCGCTGAAAGTAGCCATCGTGGTCAGCCGTTTTAACGATCTCGTTGTCGAACGACTCAAAACCGGGGCACTTCAGACCTTAACCAGCCACGGCGTGGATGAGCAAGATATCACCGTTGTTTATGTCCCAGGAGCTTTTGAGCTACCTTTAATGGCCCAAACACTCGCAGACAGTCATCAATACAATCTGATTATCACGCTGGGTTGCGTGATTCGCGGCGGAACACCTCATTTTGAATACGTTTGTTCACAGGCCGCAAGCGGTATTAGTCAGGCAGCGCTCAACTCTGGGGTGCCTGTCTCTTTCGGCGTCCTCACCACCGATACCTTAGAGCAAGCCCTGGAACGTGCCGGCGCCAAAGCGGGCAACAAAGGGGTAGAAGCAGCACTGGCTGGGATTGAAATGGCCAACACCTTGCAGCAAGTCCGTTCTCAAAATACAAGCATTAAACTATAAGAATCTTACAATACAGATAGAAACCAAAATGTAAGGACGCCCCCTTTGGTCAATATCGATGCCCTGAAGCAGTTTCACGAGCATACCTATGCTCGAAACTTGGTCTTAAAAACACCCAATGTCGAAATTATCCTGGTCTGCTGGCGCCCTGGACAAGCTTCCCCCATGCACAGCCATGGGCCGAGTGATGGCGTGATTGTGGTACTAGAAGGAGAACTCCACAACACCAATCTCACCCCAGACGGGCGGCGTATCACCACCATCTGGCACCCGGGGGATATTGGGCACACACCAGTAGGGGTTCAACACGAGGTGATCAACCAATCAAAAGCCGATGTGGTCACGCTCAATATATATGCAGCCCCACTTTTACCTGAATATCATAACCCCGATCTAGGCTATAGCAACGATATTGCTGTTCAAGAACTTCAACTTCCCAATCAGGTGGTACAATACGTCCTGGGGCGACTGCCCGAAAGTGCTATGGCGCCAGCCAGTTATCAAATATAGATAGCCAGCCAGTTATCAAATATAACAGAGAGTTCTTTCGCCAATGAGCAAACCCTTTCATTATCTCGACAATGCCGCCACCTCTTGGCCAAAACCCGAAATCGTTTACACCACCTTAGACCAATCATTTCGGCAGATGTTCAGCCCCAAACGCGGCACAGTTCATACTCAAAAAGACAAGCATTTTTCGTCCAACGCCCTTCCACTAGACGAATGCCGACAGGTTATGGCGGGGTTTATCCAGGCCAAAAATCCTCAGCGTATTGCCTTCACCAGTGGTTGCACTCATGCGCTCAATCTGGCCATTCAAGCCTTTCCATGGCAGCCCGGTGATGGTGTGATTATCAGCGCAGTTGAGCACCATGCACTCTCTCGCCCGGTGCGGAAAATGGCACGTGAAAAAGGCATACACTTTCATGTCGTGCCCTACAGCGATGCTGTCCCCTTTGATCTTACTTACTGTGAGAATATCCTGGCCAATAAAAAAAATCAGATTCAGTTAATTGCCACAACTCATGCCAGCAATGTGATTGGCTGCATTCTTCCCATTGCAGAAATTGGGGCACTGGCACATCGCTACGGGGCCAAATATCTGGTTGATGCCGCCCAATCTGCCGGCTTTATACCCATTGATGTTGAGGCGATGAAGATTGACATGCTAGCTTTCCCAGGTCACAAAAGCCTGTACGGCCCTCCTGGAGTTGGTGTCCTTTATGTTGACGAGTCTGTCTCGCTCAACACCTTTATGGAAGGAGGCACTGGGGGAGATTCAGGTAAACATGAAATGCATGCCACCGTGCCTGACGGGTTGGAGGTAGGTACGATTGCATTGCCTCTGATTCGCGCCATGGCAGCGGGTTGCACTTGGGTGCAGCAAGAGGGACTGGGTACAATTCAGGAGCAAGAACGGGCTTTGTTAAAGCGTTTACTGGAGGGCCTGGCAGACATTCCAGAAATCATCGTCTACGGAACCCAGGATGTGGCTCAAAAAACCCCTGTGGTCTCCTTTAATCTTCGCCAAGATAGCCAGACCCACGATAACTCATCTGTCATGCCCCCCAAGGAACTCGGAGCCCTGTTAACGGATCAATTCGGCATTGCTCTGCGAGCAGGCTTCCATTGCGCAGTGATGGCCCACGAGGCTATAGGCTCATCTCAACACCGTGGAACGGTTCGTGCCAGTATTGGACACTTCACTCAAACCCAAGATATCGATGCGCTTCTCAATGCTCTCACACAGCTTGGCTCTCACACAGCTTGCCCAACAGCTTCGTTCTAGGCCTGCGGTGAGTCCTCACTAAAAATGACTCACACAAAAATCTCGACAAAAAAGCCCTCACAAACCGTGGGGGCTTTTTAAATATTTATGCGTTAATAAAGTGAAAGTATTCAGCCAGCGCTTAGTGAGCGCGAGCTTTGTCCGCGTTCAATGCAATAAAGCGCTGCTGATCGGCAGGCACTTCGGCATCCATATAAATGGCATTCACCGGACAGACAGGCTGACAGGCACCACATTCAATACATTCATCTGGGTGAATGTAGAGCTGGGGCTCACCGTCGTATTCATAGATACAGTCTACCGGGCAGACACCCACGCAGGCTTTATCTTTCACGTTAATGCAGGGTTCAGTAATGACGAAAGGCATTGGCCTTCTCCTTTAATACAGAAACAATAAGATACAGACAAACAAAGACACTAAAAATCAAGTTCAGGCTGGGTTCTGGCGGGATAAAAAACGGCTAGATTTTTTGACAGACCAGTGTCCCGAATCACCCTTTCAGCCTAACCGATCATGCGAAATTTCTCAATACCAAATTTATGGGTTTATCTTGCAGAGAAACTATGTATACCCTAACAAAGGGTTTTATGATGATGCTCCTGCTTTACTAGGACGTTCACCACGGGCTTCTGACACCAAATGTTCGTAGCCACTTCTGCCCATCAGCGCGTGGGTGTACTGTTTGGCCAGTTCCACACCTGGCTGATCAAAGGGATCAATTTCCAAAAGCGCCCCCGTTAAAGCGGTTTGCACTTCCAAGAGATACAAAAGTTGTGCCAAATGATAGGCATCTACCTGTGGAAGGGTGAGGGTGATATTGGGTCGTTGATTTCGGGTGAGACTGGCCCGGGTAGACTCAAACTCTGCGCTGAGTAATTCTGCAAAGGTTCGGTTACCCAGGTATCCCAACTCAGCAGCTAGAGCCTCTGGACGTCGAAACTGAGGCGGAATGGTCACTGAGGCGTCTGGCTGACCCACAGCCACAAAGGTGATGGTTTTATCAAAGGGGCCTTCGTTAAAAAGCTGGACTTGAGAGTGCTGATCCGTCACACCCACTGCTCGAACGGGAGTCATTCCCACAAAAACATCTTCCCCCCGTAAATTCTTGCGCTTGCCCAGTGATTCAGCCCACAGTTGCACAAACCAGTCTGCAACAGGAGCTAAGCGGTAAGAATAGGGCATAAATACACTGATAGGCTTTCCCTGTTGATAAAAATACGTATGCAGAACGGCCAGTTGAGCTGCTGGGTTTTTCCAAATTTCCGTCTCTTGCAACTGCAAATCCATGTCTTGGATCCCGCGCTGGCATTGGCGGATTGGCACACCGCACAACGCGGCTGGCAAGAGTCCAACCGCGGAGAAAACAGAAAAACGACCGCCCACATCATCGGGCACTTCAAAAGAAGGGTAGCCTTCCTGATCGGCTATTTGCCTCAGCAGGCCTTTGTGACGGTCCGTTGTCACCACCACGTGCTCTTTGGCTCTATCAACACCCAGTTGAAGCTCCAGACGCTCTTTAAGTAGCATAAAAGCGCTCATGGTCTCAGCTGTTGTGCCGGATTTGGAAATCACATTCACCAAGGTCTTGGAGAGATCGATCACATCTAACAGCCCAGCGATTTGGTCTGCGTCCACGTTTTCAACAAAATAATAGCGAGGATACCCACGGCGCTGTTCTGCGCTCAGCTCATTCCAGTAGGGATGCAGTAAGGCTTTTAATAGGGCGTAGCCACCCAAAGAAGAACCACCAATCCCTAGAACAATGACCGTATCCCAACGCCCTTTTTGAGATCGCGCATACGTTTCTAATGACTCAAAAAGCGCATCCTGATTACCAAGAGTTAACCAGCGCTTCCAGCCACCCGCATCATTTTTCCCCAAATAAAGCTGAGTAATATGTCGCTCCATCACCCCAGCGTAGTCTGAAAAAAGACGTTCGCTGGACACCCCATGTGCAGAGCCTATCCACTCTTCTCCCACACGACTGATATCGACTTGCAACATAGCGGGTTTCTCCCTAATTAATCAGGCTGTTTTGAATACCAACAGCGAATGAAATACAGAGTTAATTCTACGCAAAACAAGGCCGGGCAACAAAAATCCACTTTTCCCCCACCACCTTGTTAACATTACTTAACAAGCTAGCATCAAGCCCGCAAACATGGGTTTTATGCATGTGAAAGAAGAAGAGCGAGCCTGGTGCTGCCGTTATATTCGTGCTGTGTCTTATCCTAAAAGCAAGTCAAGCAAAAGCAATTGAGTTGTCTATTCGCCTTAAACGAATTACAAGCGTGTGTTTTCACGCTGCAAGCATTACTAAAGTATCTTAAATTTTCCTTTTTTCTCCTGTTTCAACACCTATCTTCCTTCCTTTTCTCTCTACTCAGACAGAATCTCCCCTTGATCACGTTTACTGTGCATCAAGGGTTTTTTATTGCAAACGCATTTGCATCTCAAGGCTTGCATCCCCTATAATCGCCAACATGAACCATGCCCAAGACAATCCAGAAATTGCCGTCTCCCATCAAGATGTCGCTTTCTGGGAAAGCCGTTATGAAAGCCGAACCACCGCCTGGGATCTGGGTGAGGGCGCTCCCCCCTTTGCTATAGCGGTCGAGTCATTAAAACCTGGTAAAATGGCGGTTCTTGGCTGCGGGGCCGGTCATGACGCAGCCCTCTTTGCAGACGCTGGTTTTGACGTGGTGGGGTTTGACTTTGCCCCAGGAGCCTTAGAACTTGCAGCATCTCTCTACGGCGACTTATTCGCTTTGGAGCAAGCTGATATTTTTAATTTACCGTCCACTTGGCACGGGAAGTTTGACTACGTTCTAGAACACACGTGCTTTTGTGCTATAGATCCCCGTCAACGTGACGCCTATATGCGCACTGTCTGCAATCTGCTCAAGCCCTCTGGCACATTGGTTGGTCTTTTTTGGCATCACGGAGAAACAGATGGCCCGCCTTTTGATACAACACCAGAAGAATTGTTGGCGAGATTGTCCCCACATTTTACACTACCGCTGCCCTTGAAAATTACCGAATATTCTCACCCCAAACGGGCGAATCAAGAATTCCTGATTGTGGCCCGTCGCAGGGTCTAAAGACCACTCCTGAAGATCACCACTGATGAACATTAACCCCCAAACTGCGTCATGAATCAACACACAGACACT
>CAZZIY010000017.1:0-17263 GCA_964654525.1 uncultured Vampirovibrionales bacterium
TCCCAACCACGCCAATGATGGTGACTAAGCTGAAAAATGCATAGTAAGAAAGGGGCTTTTCGCGTTTTAGCCCGAGCCAAGCCCAAAGAGAGGTTTGATAGCGGCGGGCCAATACCCAAAAAATACTCAACCAAGATAAAATGGGGAAGTATTGAGCCACAAAAATATGGGTGCTCTCTTGAAGTTGGGGTAAAATCAACTCCATCACAGAGGTAAGTACCAGCGGTACGGCGAGATAGGCCAGCAAAAGACAGGTGATTATTTCATAAAATCCCCAAGGAGGGTGGTTAGGGATCGCTTGGCTGTCCTTTGGGGGAGAATTTCGCAGTATCATAGGGGAAGAAAAATACCTATCTATCGATTGGGATTTACGCGATATAGGATTTGCGATGACGCCATCAGATTCACACCATTCTCAGTATCATCTTTCGGGGCACTCGTTGATTATGCACCGCCACCATGGGAACGCGGGCTCTGTGGGGGGTAAAAAAAACCGCCATCGAATGGTGACGTGGTGGGCCATTGGAACAGATTTGATTCTGTGGTCTCTCATTATTGTACTGGGCTTTTCTGCCGTTGAGTGGTATCAAAAATGGCGAGGGATTTCGCAAGGCGAAGTGATTCGCTTGAGTTTTGGCGATGCCAATGAGCTGACCCGTGGGGCCAATGTCCGGATGATGGGCGTGGATGTGGGGCACGTGGCCCGAATGATCCTGAAACCCGATCATGTTGATGTGGTTCTGCGGACCAACCGCGGAACGCTTCCTGTGCCTGAGCGTGCTGAAGCCACCATTGAGTTTACCGGGTTGGTTGGCGCCAAAAGCTTGGAGCTGATGGTGCCGGACGCTTCTCGAAAGCCGCCCGCTTCACTGGTGTCTCACGTGAATGATAAAAGTCATTACCTGGTGTTGAACCCCATACGACTGAAAGATACGTTTCGGTATCAAATTGAAATTGCCCAAGCTTTGGAGTTGGCCGCTAAGAACTTTGACGCCTCTTTTGGAAGGCAAAAATCCTTGGAGGAACATCAGATTAATATCAATGATGCTAACCGAAATACGGAAAAAGCAGTGACGATCCTGGGCCGTTCCTCTCAGCGGATTCAATTGTTTCGCAGGCAAGCCCGGCAAACATATGATGATGTTCACCATACTTTGCAGCAAATTGCCAGTGGGTCAGGACAAGCCGCTGAACTGATGAACCCAGATTACTTTGTGCCGGCGGTAGCCGCTGTTTCCAGACACATACGAGAAATCGCACTGGATCACAGTCAAGCCATTGAAGATTTTAAGGCATCCGGGAGTTTAGAGCACTTGAATAAGCAAAACATACGTCCCTTAAACCATCGCTTGGTGCGCTTTGCTCAACAAGCTGATCCAGTGGTGGCCCGCGTGATCGATCATAATCCGATACGGCGTCCTGTTGGTGCTTTTAACCAAGCCATGGCCGTAGTAGACGAATCTCGTGTGGCCCGCTGGCCGGCTAGGGCCCACAATTTAGACGAGGCTATCCGCCGTTTTAATCAGCAGCTGGTGGGTTGGAATCACCGTTTTTAGCCATGTCATTAGTCTGGGACAACAGAGGGGTCATCGCCAGCCAGAGTTCTTTAAGGCGCTCAGGCTTTTTCAGATAGAGATAGCCCAATAAGGTTTCAAAACCTGTAGCTTGCCGGTGGATATTGTGTTGCGACCGTCTGCCGGTACTGACTGGGAGATTGCGTCCACGGCGGACCCATTCAAGCTCACTTTCGTGCAAGTGGGGAGAGAGGGTGTCTAGCAAAAAAACCTGAAATTGGGCGTTGACCCGAGACGTGGTATAGCGGTGAAGCGTTTCGGCCTGCTGAATCCCTTGTTTGAGTGCTGTTTCTCGAATAAACAGGTCAAACACCCCGTCTCCCAGATGGGCCAGAACACGGGGGTGAATACTGTCGGGGTCTGGAAGTCCTTCGGGCTTTGTATTGTCAGACATGATCGGGCCGCTTTTCCCAAGTAGTGCTGCCGTCTTTTCGGTCCATTAGTTGTATTCCAGCTTCAGCACTCAGTCGGTCGCGGATAGCATCCGCCAGAGACCAGTTTTTTGTGGTTTTTGCCAGTTGCCTCAGTTCAATCAGGCTGGTTAAAAGGTCGCCTGCAGAACTGCTTTCTGGGGCCTTTTCGCTATGGAAGGCGTGGTACAGATTGAGCAGACTGTCGGTGGGGAGGAGGGCCTCTTCGGCTTGAAAGAGGGGGGCAGTCGAGAAACCCAAAATGTGGAAAAGAGCCAGTGCGACGGCCAGTGTTCTTTTGAGACCTTCTTCTGGACTCGGGTAAGCGTCAAATTTGGTGTTGTTTAGTCCGTCAATCACCCGGTTCATACAGGCCAAGGCTTGAGGGGTATTGAGGTCATCCATCATGGCTGTGTTGAAGGCAGTAAAGTCGACTTGCCAGGCGTCATCCCCGTATTTACGAGCATAAGGCCACACCAGGGATGAGAAAAGAGAGTGCTCTTCAAGAGCGAGTTTTTGAACCGCTGATTTGAGGGCCCGGTGTAATTTAATCACCCGGTTTTGGGCCCCTTCGAGGGCCTGATCGTGAAAATCGACCGGCATGCGGTAATGGTGCGTGAGCAGGAAATAGCGTATGGTATTGGCGTCATAGCGGGCAAGCACCTGGCCGATGGTGGCAAAATTGCCGAGGCTTTTTGACATTTTTTCGCCACTGACGTTGACAAAACCGTTGTGAAGCCAAAAACGGGCAAAGGGAGTGACTCCGGTCCAGGCTTCAGACTGGGCAATCTCGTTTTCGTGGTGAGGAAAGAGCAAATCCGCGCCACCGGCGTGGATATCAATCTGGGGGCCAAACATGGCCATGTTCATGGCGGAGCATTCCATATGCCACCCGGGTCGTCCCCATCCCCATGGCGAAGCCCATTTCATGTCAGAAGCCCATTTCATGTCGGAAGCCTGTTTCATGTCAGAAGCCTGTTTCATGTCAGAAGAATTTTCAGCTGAAACCCCCTTCCACAGCGCAAAATCCATCGGATCTTCTTTCCCCGAGTCTACCTCCACTCTGGCTCCGGCCTTGAGATCCTCTAGGGGTTTACGGCTCAGTTTGCCGTAGTCCGCTTTGGTATGCACTCGAAAGTAAACAGATCCGTCCGGAGTGGCATAGGCTGCCCCTTTCTCAATGAGCACCTGGATGCCTTCAAGCATCTGCTGAATGTAGTCTGTCGCCCGGGGCTCGGAATCTGGATCCAGCACGTTAAGGGCTCTCATGGCTTGGATAAAATGCTCGTAGTACTGGCTAGTAATGGTTGCCGGTGCCACGCCTTCTTTTTCGGCACGGGCAATGATCTTATCGTCCACATCGGTCACATTGCGCGCATAGGTCACTTCGTAACCCAGGTACTTCAGGAGTCGGTACAACACATCCCAGGTGATGTAACACCGTGCATGGCCCAGATGAGGCTCATCGTAGACAGTCGGCCCGCACACGTACATTCGGACTTTGTTACCACCAGCGGCACCGTCAACAGGCTCAAATGGCTCTTGTCGTCCAGTGAGACTGTTAAACAGGCTTAAGTTGGTTTTGTAAGGGGAAGCAGAAGTCATAGGTATCCTATTTTATGCCAAAGTCTATTTATGCCAAACATTTGACAAACCTCACATGGCTGATCGACAGTAGATAAATGACCAATCCTGTTTCCGCATCGTCTTCTTTCACAACAACGGCCATCGAGCTCTTGCATCTCGACAAGACCTCCATGGACTGGTGGGCCGATCTGGTGCACGAATACCGCCAGAGTCTGGGCCTTTCCTCCAGTATTCATGAGGTGCGCCATTTTGTCTTCACCCGGATGACTTTGGAAGATTCATTGGTGTATATTGCCGCAGACGAAAAAGAGCCCATGGGTTTTATTCAGCTGTATCCCAGTTTTTCTACCGCACAACTTGAGTCCATGTGGTATTTGCACGATATTTACGTGCGGCCGACCCACCGGCAAAAAGGGGTGGCCAAATTATTATTGGCCCGTGCCATTGATTTTGCCAGAGAGCGGGGAGATTGTGCGATTTGTATCCCAGTGCAACCGGGCAATCAAGAAGCCATTTCCCTGTGCCAGGCTGCGGGATTTCATATTGATAGCACGATGACGCACTACAACCTGTCGCTGATTTAAAACAGAAATAGCAACAACTGGAGCGGCTGCGTTTTTAACATCTTATTCATGTCGTCATTTTAGCCATTGGAAACACCGATTTGCTCACGCTGAACGGGACCCGTGCTTCGGGCCATTTTTATCCGCACAATCCACAGATGTTGCCTGCTCAAATGGGTTATATGCCTGCTGCGGCCAGTATCACACCCAGTATCGCACAGGCTCAAGCAGGGTCAGCTCAGGCAGATAGTTTTACTGGAAACATCTCTGGCCGTCAGCATCCTGCTATGCAGCGTTTGCAGGCAGAACGCCATAAAGAGGCAGGGAATCACTACCGAAAACTACAAATGAACGATATGGCGATTGCGGAATACATGCAGGCCATCCAGTACGATCCCTCCTACACAGATGCCTACTATAACTTGGCCAAAACCTATGTCACTGTGGGAGACGGTAACCGTGCGGTCGAAGCCATGCACCGTTTGCTCATGGCAGACCCTTACGATCACGAGTCTCGCGTGTTTTTGGCAGAAATGCTGACGGAACAAGGGCAATACGATCATGCCCGCAAGCATTACCAATATGTGCTCAGTCAGGTCCCCAGTTTTGATCCCGCTGCGCGGAACCTAAAATTGATGGAACATCTTGAGAAAAACAAAGGCAACCCGCTGACCGCTGCACAAGATCTTTTATCCCAAGGGGAAGCCACACTGCAAGTTGCCCGGGGATTAATGCAGCAGTTTTATCAAAGCCGAAGCAAGCCTGAGATGATTGATCTGTTGGCCCGCACACCCGTTGAATTCTCTCCCACTCAGCGAATTAAACAGGTGACCAATATGGCAGAATTTGATTTCTTCCGCGGTGGGGTGATACGGCTGGCCCCGGAACTTGCCTTTGCGGCTCCTAACGTGATGGCCGCCTACTTGATTCATGAGATGGAGCACGCCAAAGATAAAGACGGACTCTCTTCTGTGACAGAAGAACAGGATGGATACCGAGAATTGGCTAGATTCTGGGTACAGGCAAAAGGCAATACCGTTGAGCCCAATCTCGATCTGGCAAGTCGGCTCTTTTCTCAAAGCCGAGATCTGCTGGATGCCAGAGTACGTGAATTGTACGTGATGCGTGATCCCCTTCTGCCTGAAAAATCACCAGGTCATGGAATGCCCTATGGAACAAGCCCAGTGGGTCTGCAAGAATCTTACGAGATGGAAAAGCTCGTTAAATATACGAACCTTGTGTATGAACGGATTAAAACCTTACTGCCCGCTTACGGGTTGAATGAGCGGGGACCGTTTTAATTTTAATATTGTTTTTTAGGGGAAAACACAACGTAAATTATCGCGGGAGTCACAGATATTTGATCATTGAGCGAGATGAGCGTACTCTAAGCCGAAATTGTAATGCACTCCTGCGCTTTGCAAGCTAGGTCAATATTCGGTTTTGTGTTGCTGCTCGGTGCTCGCCATGGCGGGTCTGGCATGTTTCTGGCATGATGGCGCTATTCTGTCCCCCCTTAAACGGAAATGCTCCTCTTCATGGCACAAGCCCTTTTGGACAATCAACAATCAGGTCAAAATAAATCAGGTCAAAATAACCAAAAAACAGAGCCTCACGCCTGGAGCTTCTGGCGCTTACTGGTGCTCAGTATTGGGTTTTTGGGAATTCAATTTGGTTGGGCGATTCAGATGGGCCAAATGAGCCCGCTACTGGAGCGTTTGGGTTCAGATCCCCGGTTGACCGGACTGATCTCTTGCGCAGGTCCTGTGACTGGGGTCTTTGTACAACCAATGATAGGTGCCTTGAGTGATCGCTCCACCAGCCGGTGGGGCCGCCGTCGTCCATTTTTGCTATTGGGGATTTGTCTCACAGCTTTAAGTTTGGTGTTTATGCCTCATTCCAGCTCTCTGCTGATGGCTGCTGTTTTGCTTTGGATTCTGGATGCCAGTCTTAATATCACACAAGGGCCTTACCGGGCCCTGGTTCCTGATGTGGTGCCCAAGCAACAGCAAGCGACTGCCTATGCTTATATGAGTGCTACCATTGGACTGGGCTCCGTAATTGCATTTTGGGTGAGCTCACAACTCACTCAGTTAGAGACACTGTTTAACCTAGGGGCCATGGCGATACTGCTTGCCATGGGGACAACCATTCTGCTGACCCCAGAAACCCCAGCAGAAACCTCAATGGTACACGACAGTATTAAGAAAACAGAGGCTGCACCCAATATATTAAAGCTCCTATGGCGCTCTATCGTGGTCGATCCACTGGCAACGTTTAATGCACTTCCCACAGATGCCAAAAAACTGTGCTTTATGCATAGTATGACTTGGTTTGGTCTGATGTGCTTGTTTGTATATGTTTCTGTGTTTATTCCTCACCAAATTTTTGGGGCCAAAACCCCGCAAGACCCTGGATATCAAACAGGTGTTCAGTGGGTCTCACAATGCTATGCGGTCTTTAATATTGTCTGTTTTGTTTTTTCGATGGCGATTGGGTCCTTGGCCGAGCGCTTCTCTAAAAAATGGGTACACACTCTTGGGTTGGCCTGTCTATCAGGCGGACTGATTGGCCTGTGGTTTGCGCCTACTCCGATCTGGGCAATGGTCTTGATGGGATTGATGGGCATTGGCTGGGCTACGACGTTATCGGTTCCCTTTGCACTACTGAGTGATTTCCTTCCTGGCGGAAAGGAAGGCGTCTTGATGGGCACGTTCAATATCTTCATCGCTGCCCCTGGGGTGCTCAGTAATCTTTTGGTAGGGCAACTCATTGCCTTGTATGATAATCAAACCGGGGTGGCGATGCTTGTCGGTGGTGTGATGGTGCTGGCCTCAGCACTGATGCTCCAAAGCATTCGCGAAAACCCCCCAGCCTAACAGTTGCGTAATCACAGGAGTCTTATTTAAATGCAAAACACCTCTGGGCTAATCACTCCCATTCTGGCCGAGTTTGAAGCAAGCTTAAACCCGCCTCCCAGCCCGGTGGGCAATTATGTCACCGCGGTTCGCATTGGTAATCTCCTCTTTACATCGGGTATGTTGCCTTTGAAAGACGGAGAATTGCAAGCAACGGGTGCCCTCAGCAAAGATGATCCAGAGGCCGTTTCTCGAGGTCAAGCGGCGGCCCGTCTCTGTGTCGAAAATGCCCTCAATGTCACCAAAAGTCATCTGGGCAGCTTAAGCTGTATCGAAAAAGTGGTTAAAGTCACCGGATTTGTCAGTAGCGAGCCAGGTTTTACCGCTCAGCCACAAGTAATGAACGGGGCCTCAGACCGCTTGGTTGCCTTGCTTGGGGAGGATATTGGTAAACATGCCCGCTCGGCCGTTGGTGTTGCCAGTCTGCCGATGAATGCCTCGGTGGAAGTGGAGTTGATTCTGCAAGTACGAGAACCAGAAAGTTAGTCTCGCCTTAATGACCAGAAGGGTCCTGAATACCGTTGATGCTCACCTCTCTGTTAGAACCGGTTCTCTTTTTCGCCACAGCCTTCGGGTTGGGGGCGGCGCATGCTTTAGAACCCGGTCACGGTAAGACACTGGTCGCAGCCTATCTCACCAGTACACAGGGCCGAATTCGAGACGCGGTTGTTCTGGGGCTAGTGGTCACCGTCTGCCATACGTTATCTGTCTTTGTTTTGGGCTTAACCATTGCGCTACTACTTTCCCAGTTCCTCAAAGAACAGGGTCCTCTGCTGCGCGCCATGGAGGTGCTATCCGGGGTGATCATCTTCTCGATTGGTCTAAGTCTTTTTTGGCGGCGTTTTGTGCAGGATAAAGACGCCAACGAGTGCGAATGCCATATTCAACATACCCATCACGAGGATATTCAGCCAGACGTGATTGTTCCGCTGGAGCAAGCAACCCCGCGTTCACTTAAAACTGTATTCTCACTCGGCTTTGCCAGTGGCGTTAGCCCTTGCCCTATAGCTCTTGCTGCACTCATCACCTCGATGACTCTGGGAGGTTTTGGAAAACTCCCCGAAGCCTTGTTGTATCTCTTGGTATTCAGCTTTGGGCTTGGCTCTGTCTTAATGGTGCTTGGCATTGTGCTGATCCGTGCCCGGGATGTGGTTTCAGTTTGGTTCGACAAAGACAGCCGCTGGCCTATTTTTATGAGTCGTTTTAGTACCGTACTGCTAATGGGATTGGGGCTTTACCTGATAGCACAGGCATGCTTTTTTCCTGTGGCTGAAAAAGCGGGCGAGAATGCGCCGGTGTTTTTCTTTCGCCACTGATTGTTTCCCGTGGCTATTTCCCGAAACGTCTTTTTCGTCCGGCATAGGCGGCAACGGCTTCAGCAAAAACACTGGGCGTAAATTCTGGCCATAATGTGTCGCACAGCCATAATTCGCTGTAAGCCACTTGCCAGAGCAAAAAGTTGCTAATTCGCGATTCGCCGCCCGGGCGAATCAGCAGATCCACCGGCGGGAGTCCAGCGGTGTCTAAATGGGCTTCAAGCGTTTCCTCACTCAGTGCCTGTCCAGAGGCAAGCGCTTTGTTTGCCGCACGAATAATCTCGTTTCGGCCGCCGTAATTAATGGCCACCTGAAAGCGAAGCCCGGTGTTGAACTGAGTTCGTTCAGCGCCAGCGTGGAGTGCACCAGAAACCGCTTCGGGCAGGCCGCTGAGATCCCCAATGAAGCTGAGCCGCACCTGATTTTCGTGGAGTGCATCAATTTCTCTTGCCAAGGCTTGAACAAACAGGTTCATTAAGGTGGAAACCTCATCCGTATCACGATGCCAGTTCTCCGTTGAAAAGGCGTACACAGTGAGTGCGTGCAAATGGATTTCTCCACAGAACCTAACCAACTGTGTCAACGCATCGACCCCTGCCTTATGCCCGGCTGCACTGGGAAGCAGACGTGATTTTGCCCAGCGTCGATTGCCGTCCATAATGATCGCCACATGGTTGAGATTACTCTGCTGACGGAGGGTTTGGGTTTCCAGAAGGCTCTGTGCTAGCAATGTCGTTTTTTCCAGAACATCAAGGGAGGGTAAATAAATTAAGCAAAAAAAAACAGCTCTACCAAACTGTAAAAGTCAACGAACAAGTGTAGTTGATGTGTTTGTTTGGGTAAAGCTGATGATTTGCGTTGTGTTTTTGCCTTAAGCGAAGTTTATTATAACAAAACCGCCGGCTTTGTGTGCCTTTCACCCTAATGAATTTTTGTGAAAATCAGTGAGAAACCGCTTTGGCTTGCGAGAGAAGGGAAACGACTTTTCTCATTTTTTTAATAAAGTTAACTTGATTTTTTGCCCAAGCACTTTCCTTCAGGCTTAGTCTGGGTTTGATATTATTTCCCCCATAAACACCAAAACCCACCAGCGACGGCTGTCGCACAGTGGGTTTCAGTTTTGAGATGAATAAAAGCTCGACGAGCTCGGGTTTAAGATTCCAGGTTTAAGAGGCCAGGGTGGCGGCGGATTTGACCTCTGATTTGAGTGGAACGGCCTGTAAGACTTGCATCATAGCACCTGTCATTGCATCTACAGATTGGTGTTGATTGACAAAATGACCCACTCCAACAGCAGAAGCTCCCGCGGCAAAAGCCAGAGAGATTGTCTCAGGGGTGATGCCGCTAGCAGTCATCACAGGTAGTCGGGTGGCTTTAACCAGCTTTTCCGTGTTGCTGAGCGTGATTTGGACTTTTTCATCCCCGCTCAGCTCTTGAATCTGAGGTTGTGCTGCAACAGTACGAGCAGCGCCCTCTGTCTGGATAAAGTCAACACCCAAGGCTTCTAGTTCTACAGCCAGGCGGCGTTGTGTATCCACACTCAAGTGGCCCGGAATCGTCACACAGACCAGGGCGCGCCCCTGGATCAGGGCAATGGTTTCTTTGCTGAGAGCGAGCACTTCATCATGACTGAGAAAAAGCCCTTCAGCGTAAAGTGCATCATAGTTGCCGAGTTCAACCACATCGGCACCCAGTTCTGCAGCGCGGGCCAAGCGAGCCGGCTGAATACAAGAGACAAACACGGGCAGCTCGGTTGCTTCTCTGACGGCTGAGACCAACGATGGCTCTGCAGCAATATCAATGGCTGTTGAGAAAGAGGTTGTTGAAAAAGCGCGATTGGCCGCCTCAACCAGAGCTAAAACATGGGCTTGGTTTGTATTGGCAATACCGGCAATCATTTTTACCACAGTTTTGTCGGAAAACGCTTGTTTTACAAAAGCTTGACGGGTTTGGCGTTGGGTAAATTCACGTGTCATAGACGTTAAAGTCTCCTGCTAATGAATACATAAATACGAGGAACCGTCATTATAGTGAAAAGGCGATCCCGAGAGAATTGGTTTTGGGAAAAAACGGGTTTACGAAAAAAAAGGTTAAAGCGTAAAGAGTGCCAAATTTTTCTCCAGGCTTGGGTCTAGGGCCAATGCTTCTGTCCTTTTTTCAGCCGCACGGGTCTCTTGGGCCATGTGTTTGAGTGCCTCACTCCAGTGGAACAGTAACATAGCCTGATCTTGTCTGGCCTGATCTTGCCGGGCCTGATCTTGCCGGGCCTGATCTTGATGATAATCCTGGGGGGGCTGCAGGTCACTGTCCGCATTGGCTGTCAGTTCTTCTAAAATGGTTTTAAAGGCCAATTCCATCGCTTCAAGCCCTTGAAGCCGGCCGGTCACATAGGCCCTGTTTGCCCGAGCATCCATTTGTTTGGGTTCTTCTGCCAGAGCTCGGTCTAAATAGTCCCCTGCGCGGGTAAAAAGACGCCGCAGTGTTTCTTGAGATTCGGGGTCAGAAGGGTTCGGCCAATCGTGGGCCTGGCGAATATACAACAGCCCGGTAAGAAACAAGCCGGCTGCATGAGAGGGTTGTTGGGTTAACAAGGCTTCCAGGCGGGATAAGGCACCTTGGTAGTCTTTTTTCTTGATCAGCACTTCGACCAGGGCGATTGTGGCTTGGGTGAAGTTGGGGTCCAGCCTCAGACAGGTCTCGTATTTTTCCAGCGCATCGTCTAAATCTCCATTTCGGTAGAGCATCATGGCGTAGAAAAAATGAACCCGCACAGAATTTGGGTGCTTTCGGATCCAGGGACGCAATTGTCGAATAGCATCCAGGGTTTGCCCAGATTCACACAGAGCGATGGCTAGATTGATGGCGGCATCTTCATGCTCAGGGAGTTCATCCAGGGTTTTTTGGAAGTGGACACTTGCCTTCTCATAGTGTGAAAGTCCCATATAATGCGTGCCCAGTAAAAAGTGAAGCAAAGGGTTCCATCGGTCTTTTTGCTCTACCTCAGCTAATTTTGCTAAAGCCTCCTCCGTCCGGTTCACACGTAAGAGAGCCACAGACCAATTCAGAAGGGTGTCAATATAGTCTGGGTCTTCTTCGTGGGCTTTTTCAAATTTCTCCAGCGCTTGCCCGTACTGCTCCGCTTTCAATAAGGCCATTGCCCAATGGTGCCAAAGGCCTGGGGTCTCAGGCTCATGGGTGGCCACCCATTCAAAATGGGCAAGTCCTTCGGCAGCTTTGTCGGACTTGGTGAGTGCAGTTCCCCAGCTGAGATGTGCTTCAGCTAACGTTGCATTGAGTTCCAGTGCTTTTTCATAATGGACAATGGCGTCATCGTAGCGGGCTAAGTTGGCCAGGGCGTCGCCTAAATTGAGATAAATTTCGGGCTTGCCGGGGTTAAGCGCCAGTGCCTCTTCGGATTTTTCAACGGCGGCTTCGTATTTCCCCAGTCGATTGAGTGCGACAGCCCAAAAATAGTGGGCATCCGCATGGCCGGGCACGTAGCGCAAGGTGATCCGAAACTTTTCAATGGCTGCTTCAAAGTCGTTAAGTTCAGCCAGCACTGCGCCCCAGAGGAAATAAACCTGGGGTTGGTAATTATGCAGGGCCAGGGCCGTTTTAAAATGCTGAATGGCTTCTTGATACTCCCCAGAGCGGGCCAGAGAGATACCCCAATTGACGTAAGGCTCAGGATTATCAGGCGCCAGTTCAATGGCTTGTTGGTACTTGGTCTTGGCACCTTCCTCATCGCCTTGCTCCAGTAACGCTGCCCCCCACAGAATAAAAGTGTTCACATTGTCCGGGGACAGAGAGGCTGCGGTCTCAAATTTTTCGATGGCTTCAGGCAAGCGGTTCATCTTGGCAAGTGCCACGCCCCAGTTGGTGTAGCCTTCTGCGCGATGAGGGGCCATCAGCGTGGCCTTTTCAAATTTTTCGAGCGCTTCTTCCATCTGCCCGGCTTGGGCAGAATTGATTCCCCAGTTGATAAAGGCAATGGCATGATCCGGGGCCGAGTCAATCGCGCGCTTATAATCTTCAACCAGGCGGTTGTAGCGACCGATTTGATCCAAACATTTTAGAAAGGGCCATTTTCCAAAAAAATCTTTCATCAGGCCCCTATCCTACAGGACACATGGAGTCTAAGACAAGTGCCCCGGATCCAAGTGGTTAAGCCGTCATTGGAATTAAGCTGGTTCTACAGACCACTCAAGATTTATCTCCTCTCGAGCGTGATCCTCATAAATTGAATCCTGGTGGCCAATATAGTCTGATAATTGGCTGTGATTCAAAGACCACTTGGGGACTTTGTGATGACCATAAGTGCCAACGGTTGTGTCCAGTGCATCATATTTCATGAACTTCATGTGAGTCATCGTCTCCATTAAAACAACAAAGGATAACAGGATGAAAATTTCTAAAAAAACCGGAGCGGGGCGGCACACGAAACAAATATCCAGAAAGAAACTCTGGCAATCAGGCGCAAACGGCTCCGGTTTTCGTTGGAATCAGTTCAGTTGATTGAGTTTTCAGTATTGTAAAAATTGGATGCAGAACGGAAAACATAAAGAGCAAGCCAAGACTATATTGCAAGACCCAGCGAATCCTTGACGTAACGAATCAACGACTTCCGTTAATTGTTATTATAATCATTCTTTAGCCACTTGCCTAGTGATCAGTTGAGAAGGTTTTGAAAAGGTTTACAGATAAACTGATTGACTGAAGAAGGATGAGGTGTGGGGGCTTAGCCAATCAGCCCGTTGCCGATATCAATTTCGCTGACCTTCATAATCAAGGCTTGATAAATCACTTTTTCCGGGGAGGTGCTGCCGGAAGAGGAGAACAGGTCCAGACCTTGCTTTTCTTTGGCATCTTCGAGCAATTTTTTGGCGGTTTCAGCAATTTCGAGCACAAGGGCGTAGCGGTTTTCCACTTGCTCATTCAAATCGCAGGTAATCTGGGTGATGGTGGTTGTCATAATACGCTGGGTTCTCCTTTGTCTGGAGTCCCATTGTAGGGAAGCCTTACGGCCCTGTCAACTCACACATGCTAGCTTAAAAGGCATGCCCGCATTCAGGCACTTTTACTGGCCACCAGGGAGAGCTGTCCGAGCGGCGCCTCTTGAGTTGTTTCTTGAAGAATAGTGGTTTCCTGGATTTTGGGCGACACCACATTGAGGATTTTGATAAATTTTTCGACCAGGCTGGGATCCCACTTGCTGCCCGCCCCACTCTGGATGATATGAGCAGCCTCTGTGATGGGCAGCGCTTTTCGGTAGGAGCGATCTGAAGTCAACCCGTGGAAGGCGTCAACGATGGAGACGATTCTCGCCCCGAGTGGGATTTCTTCGCCCGAAAGTCCGCTGGGGTATCCTGTACCGTCCCAGTTTTCATGGTGAAATTCCACCATCGGGATCACACCTTTCAGCGCAGTGACAGGTGCCAGAATTTGACGTGCCCCAATCACCGGGTGCTGCTTCATGATTTCCCATTCTTTCTCATTTAACGGCCCGGCTTTGCAAAGAATCGACTCAGGGATCCCGATTTTCCCGATATCATGAAGAAAAGCAGCCAGTCGAATTTGTTCCACTTCCTCTGCAGATAGCTTAAGCGCGTGGGCCAGTGCAACAGAATAGTTCGCCACCACCTGAGAATGACCCCGTGTGTACTTGTCTTTGGCGTCTAAAGCCCCTGCCAGAGACCCAATAGTTTCTAGCATTAAATGCTCTGTGGTAGGAGCTTCCGTATTTGCCTCACTGGGATGTTCTATTCGGCGAATCAGTTCGTTGTATAGCTTGTGGCTGTTGTATTTTTTCGCCACATGAGAAGCAAACACTTCCAGCACCGTTTTTTCATTCAGCCTGTTTACT
The DNA here is from genome assembly GCA_964654525.1 of uncultured Vampirovibrionales bacterium. Classification (GTDB taxonomy): domain Bacteria; phylum Cyanobacteriota; class Vampirovibrionia; order Vampirovibrionales; family Vampirovibrionaceae; genus JAIEMW01. Next base: position 14,232 of record CAZZIY010000017.1, read on the forward strand.
TCGCGACTGGCAACCGCGATGGATTCTCCGGTTTTAGAACCCTTGAATTTCGCCAAATGCAGTGCCTGATCAGCCAGTTTTAACAGCCCCATGCTTTGCCGGGTTTCATCTGGATAGGTGGCATAGCCCAAGCTGATTGATAAATGGCTGAGGTGCGGGGGCAGATGGTCGCGAAAACTATGGATAAAGCGCTCGGCAATCTCATCGGCAATTTGGGTGTCAGCATCTGGGAGTAAAACCACCACTTCGTCTCCACCGTAACGGGCAACGGTATCAACCCCTCGAATGCAGCGGCGCACACTTGAGGCCAGATAGCATATCGCCTCATCACCAACCGAGTGGCCTAAAGAGTCGTTTAAATCCTGGATATTATTGATATCGAGAATCATCGCGCTGATAGAACTACCCGCACTTTGTGCTTTCTCCACTTCTTGTTCTAAAACACGTTGAAAATAACTGTAGGTTAACAACCCGGTCATATTATCCACCTGAACCTGGTTTTTCATCCGGTCCTGTAGGGTTAAATTCCAGACGAGTTGGGCAATTTGATCGCGCAATTGGTAGAGATAAGACAGTTTGGCCTGAGAAAAGGCGTCTACTTCCTGAAACCCTATGGTAATCAGTGCAATGGTTCGGTTCCCGGCGATAAAGGGGATACTGAATAGGTTGAGTGACTGCTGATCTGTAATTTCAGAGGGCAGATAGGGTTCAATGGTTGTTCCTAAATCTTGCCAGCGAGAGGTGAATGTGGTGTCTTTGCGTTGATAAGCTTGTATCAAGTGATTACTTCGCTCAGACATTGATAAAATCGGTCCATCGAGTGGATTCTCAGAGTGCTCTGGGTGGATAAACTGGATTCGGACAAAATCTCCGCTCTCATCCAGAACAGAAAGGCATAAAAAATCGATCGAAGAGCCGCTTTTGAGGCGCTTCATAAAGAAGCTCCAGACGTCTTCCAGTGTCTTTGTGGCGGTCAGTAAGTATTTAATATCTTCTTCTGGGATGGATGTCCGGTGCGGATACATCGGCAGCGGATGCTCTTTGCGGTTAAGGCGGTTTTTTTCCACGCGAATGAGATCGGATGCAAACCGGTCAAGGGTACGTCCTAATGCAGTCACCACGCGGGGGATGGCACGGGGAAAGGAAAGAATAGCCAAAACCACCAAAACTCCAGACTCTCGATACTTCGTAGGGCTATTATAGCAAAAATCTGGCGCCAGAGGCCTGCGTCTTATGCGCGAATCAGACTCAATTCTTTTCCGACTTTCTCAAAGGCGGCAATGGCTTGATCGAGTTGTGTTTGTGTGTGGGTGGCACTTAAAATCACCCGAACCCGGGCCTTATCAAGGGCAACCGTGGGGTAAACAATGGACCGGACATAGACCCCCTCTTCAAAGAGCCGTTCACTGAGACGGTGGGCTTTTTCGCTGGTGCCTGCAATCACCGGGATAATCGGCGAATCGCTTTGAACATTGTAGCCGATAGACTTGAGCCCCGCCTTGAAATAGCGGGTGTTGTACCACAGTTGATCGATCAGGGCCGTATCTGTTTCAAGCAGATCAAGTGCAGCCATACAGGTCATCACAACGGAGGGAGGGGCTGAGGTACTAAATAAAAAAGGCCGAGCCCGGTTGATCATCATATCGCGCATGGCTTGGGTGCAGGCCACGTAACCACCGAGAGCACCAATGGCTTTTGAGAGGGTACCAATTTGGATATCCACCCGGCCGTGGAGATTAAAATGATCGACCGTCCCGCGGCCGTTTTTGCCAAACACCCCACTGGCATGGGCATCATCCACCATCACAATGGCGTTGTACTGTTCACACAGGGCCACAATTTCCGGCAGTGGGGCAATATCCCCGTCCATCGAAAACACCCCGTCTGTCACCACCAGCCGTCTACGGGCCGATTGTGTTTCTTTTAAGCGGGCCTCCAGCTCTGTCATATCCGCATGGGCATAGACATGGCGTGGAACCTTCTTCAGGAGGCGGCAGGCATCAATGATACTGGCATGATTGAGACTGTCACTGATCACCACATCGCCTTCTCCCAAAATCGAGGTGACAGCCGCATTGTTGGCCGTAAAGCCAGATTGCAACACCAGGGTTGCCTCCGTATGTTTAAAACGTGCGAGGCGTTTTTCAAAGGCCTGGTGGATATCCATCGTCCCAATAATGGTGCGAACAGAGCCGGTGCCCACGCCGTAGTCATCGATGGCTTTTTTCGCCGCGCTAATCAGTTTAGGGTGGGTGTTTAGACCGAGATAGTTGTTGGAGGATAGATTAATGACCGATTTGCCGTCCAACTGAATTTTGGCCCCCTGCGCCGAGCTCATCACTCTTAGTTCTTGGAAAAGATGTTGGTCTTTAAGTTCTTGACATTCGGCTTCCAGAAAGTCTAGACGGTTACTTTTCAGCGCCTGGTGGCGTTCAGCTTGATTGGTGGAAGTCATGGCATTCTGTATCCTTATAGAGAAGGTTCGAGTAAAATCTTGCCGCTTTTCCCGGAGGCGATCAGCTCAATGGCCGTTTCAAATTCACTCAGTGGAAAGCGGTGGGTCATTATAAAATCAATGTTTAGCCGGCCTGATTCCAGGAGTTCTAACATCAAGAACCAGGTCTGAAACATCTCACGACCGTTAACCCCAAGGACGGTGGCTTCTTTAAAGATCACATCGCGGTTTAAGTTTAACGATACGTTTCCTTGCGGAATCCCCAGCAGTACCATTGTGCCACCCAGGGCGAGCGCTTGAAAGGCATCGTTGATGGCGCGTTCATTGCCTGACATTTCTAGTACCACATCAACCCCGCGGCCTTCCGTGGCTTCTAGCATCCAATCAGAGGGATTCCCCTCTTTGGCATCCAGGACGTGGGTAGCGCCAGCAGTCTTCGCCATTTCTAGTCTGTACGGAGAAATATCCGAGGCAAACACCCGGGTGGCCCCCAAGGCTTTGCTCACACGGATAGAAAATAGGCCAATCGGACCGCAGCCAACCACATAGACGGTTTTTCCAGAAACATTGCCCTTGG
>CAZZIY010000018.1:0-17246 GCA_964654525.1 uncultured Vampirovibrionales bacterium
AATCTTTTTGGTGAGATCTAACAGCGTCTTTGGTGCCTTTCCTGCCGCTGCGTGTTCAAATGTGGGGATCCAGTGAGAAATTTTGGCGCTCTCTAGCAGCAGGTTATCCGTCCGACCACTCAAGAAATAGGCCCGAATTCGCTCCAATACAGCTTGCTCTACATCAGCCAGCGCTTCTGGTGCCGGAATTTTCCCGCCAAAGAGTTCTTGAATGCCCTTTTTTAGGTCGCTGTGGAAGGCAGAGGGGCAGGTTTTGTATTTCTCGTGCATGCTTCGCATTGCCTGGAAATCAAGCTCACTCACCGCATGGAAGGATTTGTCTAGCATTTGGCCAATCCGGTTCTGTATGGGCCGCTGGGCAAAGTATAAAAAGAAGATAATCGTGGCTTCTCTGAAGAGAATTTCAGCCCGCTCGATCCAGTTTCTGGCCTTATACGTCCGACCACCACTGATAATCCCGTCAACAATCAGGGTGTTATATCGTTCTTGTTGCAAAATATTCGACACTGCCAGACCCACCGACTCAAAACCACCGAATTGGGGACCTTTACCAAAATGTTTTCCGGGATAAAGCGCTTGTTCAAAGGCATTAAAGCCAATGGGTTTTCTCTTTAGAGTTCCTTGCAGTGTTCCTGCTGGCAAACTTTGATGGCCATTCGCACTAAAAGTAGGGAGGGGTGATCCACCTTCTTTGGGCGTGAGGGCCTTTTTGGTGAGCCATTGGTTGAGTGTGGGAATACCAAAGCCGATTAAGAAGACAGGAATCCCAGTGGCAATAAGAAATTTGGCAACATTGGAGTGGTGATAGGCGTTTTGGAGCGTTTTATTGCTCACCACGTCTCTAAGCCGTTTGTAAGCATCAGGAAACTTCTTGGAAAATTGATCAACAATCCCCGTGGTGAGTCGTTGTTCGGCCCGGCTCATTAACAACTGATAAGCCCCAGGGGCATCTTTTGCCAATGTTGCAGCCAGTGCTGGCTGAAGTTTAAACCCTTGCGCTTCGAGTGCTTGATAAGCCTTTGGGAATTGGGATTTGAGTGCGTCTTTCAGAGCGGGGGTCATCCGTACAGAGGCAGAGGCTTCTCCCAATAACGCCATATCTACATCAGGATACTGAATCGTATGTTTGGCACCAGAGGTAAACTTCTTTACGAGGGGATCGTAGACCCGGCTTTTCATAAAATTGATGCCAAAGCCCCAGATGAGCGTGGTGATTACTTCCTCTAGGAGCCGCTCTCTGCCCCCATGAGGACTTCGCTTCCACTCTTGGTAAGTTCGCCCGGCATTGTCCACCCCATCCCGGATGGCAATTGAAAACATCGACTTTTCATCGTCCAGTTTGGAGATGAAGCGGTTGACTTTCGGGTTGAATAAAACCTGGCTAAGCATCCGGCTGATTGATTACCCATTTGCATACAGTAACGAAAGGAGAGAACTAGCAACAAAAAACCCCGGAATCTTCGTTCTACACGAGGGAGGTTCCGGGGTTTTTGGGTAAATTCTGTTTTGGCTCTTGCTGGCTTAACACAGATTGCACCAAATGGCGGTTCCCTCGTGGCCTGTACGGCGACGGCGGCGTTTATCGCGCAGCGATAAAGCCTCCGAAGACACGGGGGTAGGGTTGCCTGTTGGGATGTTTATCAATGTTAAAGAAAGCATAGGTGTTAGAGAATTTCTATTTTTTTGAACGGGATTTTGAAAAATGCACTTTGCGTGAATCTTGTATTGTCTCTTATAAAACTCGAAATGCGAATGAGATGCTAGTAAAAACTGGAGATATAACAAACTGTTAAGAAGTGTACGCCGTATACAGCTTTGGGTCCGTCTTAATTATTCTGAATAATCACGATCGACACCAGCAAGAGCCCAACACCGCACAAACGCCAAATGTTGACAGGATGCACGGGGAAATTCATCCATCCAAAGTGATCAAAGACCAAACAAGAGAGCATCTGACCGGTCACAATCAGTGCAAAGGTGGTTGCGCCCCCCAACTTGGGGGCTACTACCATTGTTGTGAGGATGTACAGTGTGCTGAGGGCCCCGCCAAGCCACATCCACCAGGGAATGCTAATCAGGGTTTGTACAGAAGGAAACGGCGGGAGAGACTGCCGTAAAAAGCCAACCAACACAATCATGAGCACGGCCAGTGCGCCCACAATAAAAGTGCCCAGAGATGCCGGAATGGGATGCCCCATTGCTTTAGCCAGCTCGTTGTTCACGCCAGCCTGAAAGGGGATGATCAGGCCAAAGCCAAATGCCATGAGCGCTAAGGGCCATACAGTAGTCCAAGAAATCGGCACGCCAGAGTCTTTCTATTTTGTGGTTTCATTCAGAAACGAGTCTTCTATTTAACCACCTTAAACGGTGATATCAATCATGGGTTTCTGGGCTTTGGCGTGACGCATCACGGTGGCAGGAATGCCCAGATTAAACTTTGAGACATTGAGCGGATTGGCGTCTAGCCAGGCTGTCAGAGCAGCATCGAAAGCAGGCTTTGTGGTAACACCAGCGGGTAAAACCCCAAAAGTGAGATTTTGTTGCAGCGCGTCGATGGCGTCTTGTCCGCTGAGGGCAAACCCTTGGACAGGGGGTACCGCACTGGGTCTTTCAAGAATGGTGCCGATAAAGGCAAATTCGCCGGAAGTCCTATCCAGCTCTTCCAGCTTGGTTTTAACCGCTGCCCGATCCGTACTGGAAATTCTGTAGATTGCAGCAAAACGTGTCTGAGAGTGCTGGCTAGCTGTCTTCATGAATCCAGATCCTCATAAATTACAGGGCGTTTGGCAGCGTTGTGCATTTGGACAAATCCTTGGGCCGCTAGTCCTAAGGGTGCAAAGTCCCGAGATCCGTGGACTTTATCCAGCCAGGAATCGAGTGCGGTTTCTACAGTGGCCTTATTGACTGTTTCAGTGGGTAAACTCACCCCAATGCGCTCAAAACAGTCTTTGGCCTCTGGGCCAGTGAGTGCCCAGGCATATGTTTTGGGTGGCTTGTGGGCGCTACAACAACTACTTCCCTGAGGCATTGTGCCCACAATAGAAAGCATGTATGGCTCACTTGTATCTAATTGAGAGACCCTTGCCTGAACTTTTTCTGCATCTTGGCTCAACAGATGATAAACCGAACCAAAGCGGGGATTAAGCCCTTGAGAAAAGGTTTTTTGCAGAGATGATGGTGCTAAGTACACGGGGGACAGCCTCTTCTTATTTAATGCCAGAATTTAATGCTATAACACCTTATATTTCAGGATGGCTAGTATCATGGTTTTATCTGGGGCAGAAGAAATAATGGGGGTGTTAATTCTTTGCAGGTAAAAAGGCAGATAAAGCAATAATTTAATATAGCAATAATTTACTCAGGGTGATTAAGCCCGTAGCAAGCCAAGAAAGTCTTGATAGGTTGCCACAAAAACTGGCTTTGCATCGCTTTTACGAGTTAACTGGTGGGTAATGCCGTTATAACTGCAGTCGGCAGATTGCTGCAAACGAACGAGCTCATTTCGGGCGCTACTATCGTCTGGGCAGACGACCCAAATTTGTTGCAGTGAACCTTGTGGCAGCATAAAGCCTCGAATGTCTTTTTTACTGTCACGAACTAGCCCTTCGACAGCCTCAATGAGAGCATTTTTCTCTTGTACGTCCAACTGTGGCAAGCGTGGCAAAGCGTAATTGCCAAAGCGGGGCCGGTTTTTTTGACTGAACGATTTGGCGCTGAAAGGCGGAGTTATGCGGGTTGACATCATCAAAGAGGGAAGCTCCTTTGAGTCGTTTTTTCGATAGAAGTAAGCAGTGAACCGGGTGGTGGCACCTCGCAGAATTGAACTGCGGACACAAGGATTTTCAGTCCTCTGCTCTACCAACTGAGCTAAGGTGCCAAGCCCGGTTTAGAACTTTTAAGGTCCATGATCTTCGGGCAAACTCAGAACCCTTGTCAAGCAGCGGAAAGAATTTAGGGCTTCAAGTCTGAATGCAACGATTTACGGGCACGAATAAGGACAGTGGCCAAAAGACAGGCACAGACAATCAATAACAGATAATTCCATAGGTAATTGACATACCCTGTGACCAGCATGCCAGCAGCAATACATGCCCCGTACAAGTAAACCACGGTTTTCACCGGCCCAAGACCGGCCCGCAGCAGTTTATGGTGGATATGTTCGGCGTCCGGTTTAAAGGGATTCTTCCCCTGTAGCAGACGGCGAAAGACAGCAATTGAAATATCGGCAATCGGCAGGATAAAAATCATCACCACCACCAGCATCACCACCACTTTGGTTTTAAGCACCCCAGTTACGGCAATGCATCCTAGGGTAAAACCAGAAAAAAGCGCCCCGCTGTCGCCCATAAAAATACAGGCGGGATGAAAGTTGTAGACCAAAAATCCGAGATTCACACCGGCTAAAATCGCTGCTAGCAATGCTGCGACAGGCTGATCAGTAAAAACCGCTATGGTTGCAAGCGTAATGGCAGAAAGGGTTATAACCCCTCCAGCCAGCCCGTCCACCCCGTCAATCAGGTTTATGGCATTGGAAATACCAACCAACCAAAGAACGGTGACTGGTAAACTCAACGAATGCAGGACTAAAAGCAGGCTTTCTGGGAGATCCAGTGTGTTGACTTGCACACCCATATAAAACGCCAAAAGAGCAGCGACAAATTGCCCGGCCAGTTTGACGTACGGTGAGAGATTATAGAGATCGTCCACCACGCCCAGCAAAAAGATTACGGTGCCTCCTGCCAAAATGCCAGCGACTGCATTGCCGTGTGGGTAATGCCAAAAACCAATCAAGAGTGTTCCAATGGTGAGCATAAATCCAGCCCAAATTGCGATACCACCAAGCCGGGGTACTGGGCTGGTATGAATTTTCCGCTCTCCAGGCTGGTCAAAAAATCCAGCTTGTATGGCTTTTTGCCGGACCAAAGGAACCAAAATAAGACTGGCTAAAAGTGCCAGAAAAAATCCCAGGAGTAAGATCGGGATATTAATGGCGAAGCGCCTCCGCTTGAGGGTTATCTTGAGGATTATCCTGCTGATTAAAATACGAGCTAAGCTCTGGGTAGAGCGGAAACTGCTCAGTGAGTGTTTTAACCCGCTGTATCAGAGATGTCTGTGGCGCTTTTTGCTGGAGACCGTCTGCAATAATCCGGCCGACAGCCTCAAAAGCAGGGGCATCAAACCCTCGAGAGGTGAGTGCTGGAGAGCCAAGCCGGATGCCACTGGTCACAAAGGGGCTTTCAGGATCGTTGGGGATGGTGTTTTTGTTGGCAGTGATCGACACTTCTTCCAACAGGGCTTGTGCCGCTTTTCCGGTTAGTTTTAGGCTGCGTAAATCGCACATCATCAGGTGGTTATCGGTTCCGCCGCTGACAATGGTGACCCCGTTCTCAATCAATGTACTGGCCAGTGTTTTGGCGTTGAGAACGACACGCTCTGAGTACTGTTTAAACTCCGGCTGTAGGGCTTCTAGGAAGGCAACGGCTTTGGCTGCAATCACGTGCATGAGAGGACCACCTTGAAGACCTGGAAAAACCGCTTTGTCTACTGCTTTGGCCCAGGGTTCTTGGCACATAATAATACCACCGCGGGGGCCCCTTAGTGTTTTATGCGTAGTCGTAGTCACAAATTGACAGTGAGGGATTGGACTTGGATGGAGTCCTGTGGCAATCAATCCAGCAATATGGGCAACATCGGCTAAGACAACGGCCCCAACTTCGTCTGCAATGTCACGGAATGCTTTAAAATCAATGGTTCTGGCGTAGGCGCTGGCCCCGCATATCAGTAATTTGGGTTTCTCTTTGCGGGCTTTCTCTGCAACGGCCTGCATGTCCAAACGACCCGTTTCAGGGTTAACCCCGTAATCAACCACACGGTAGAAAAGTCCAGAGAAATTAACGGGAGATCCGTGGGTCAGATGGCCGCCGTGGGATAAATTCATCCCCATAATGGTATCGCCTGGTTGGAGTCCGGCCGCTAAAAAGGCGGCCATATTCGCTTGAGCACCACTATGCGGTTGTACGTTGACATGATCGCAGCCAAACAAAGATTTAGCCCGGCCTATTGCCAAGTTCTCGACTTCATCCACAAACTCACAGCCGCCGTAATACCGTTTACCTGGCAGTCCTTCTGCATATTTGTTGGTGAGTACAGAGCCCATGGCCTGCATCACTGGAGTACTGGTAAAATTTTCACTGGCAATCATCTCCAGTGTGTTTTGTTGCCGCCAAAGTTCTTGAAACAGCACACGGTAGACCTCAGGGTCTGTCTCTTGGAGGGCGTTGAACCAGTGAAGCGGCTTGTTAAGTGTCATGTCATCATTTCCTTATGAACGGGGCTTGGCGAGGAGGGCGACTCGGCCTTCATGGCGGCCGCCATCAAAGGGGGTACTAAGCCATGTGTCTACGATATCCACGGCCAGATCTAAACCCAAGACACGTCCTCCCAGACACAGGACATTACTGTTATTGTGCCGCCGGCTCATCTTGGCTGAGAATAAATCGTTGGCCACGACTGCGCGAGCAAATGAAAATCGATTGGCGGCGATTCCCATTCCAATGCCGCTACCGCAGCATAAAATAGCCCGCTCACTATTATACTGCTTAAAGGCGTTCATCACATCGTTGGCAACACTGGGATAATCCACTCGAGAACTATCAAAGCAGCCCAAATCCTCAATAATAAAGCCTTTTTCCTGCAAATACGGGATCAGGTGCTTTTTGAGTTCAAAGCCCGCATGATCGCTACCGATGGGAATGATTTTTTGCGTGTCGAATGGGAACGTTGGCATTGGAAACTCGAACTAATTGATCAAACTGATTTCTGGCTAATTTCTGGACTATCTTATAGCGAATGAAGCACAAGAGGCAATTGATAGCATGTAGGGTCAATTAATCGGGTGGGTTGGTTTTTTTATGCCTGATGATAAACACGCGTGGTAAAGATTCTCGAAATGATATCTCCGGCCATTAAGTTTTCTCCCCGCCTGCGGGCCCCTCAAAATCAACTTTGCTTTGGGGCGAGCCGGGCTGCCACAGTCAACCGGGGTGACCCTATCCCTCCTGATGAGCCCGTCTCTCGGTGGCGGCTATGGCCGCGACTGAGAACCATCATATTAAAAGCCTGGGTGGCACTCAAGATTATGGCGATGGTTGTATTGGCTTCTTTTTTCCCTGTAAAAGCAGTACATAAACGGGTTGAAGCGGCTCTGCTCTACAATGCTAAAGGGGTTTCTTCACTGGCTAATCTGCGAGACGCGTCTTTGAGCAAGAAACTCACCGAAATTCGCTTTCAATCGCTCGACGGAACCAAGCTGACCGGCTGGTATGCTCCGCCCACTAAACCCGGTATGCCAACAGTGCTATATGCCCAAGGGATGAATGCGATTATGGAAGACACGGAAGATGTCATCCGAGCACTGCTTAAACGGGGCTACGGGTATATGGGTTTTGATTACCGAGGTTACGGGAAAAGTGAGGGGAAGCCCTCAGAAGTGGGATTGACTCAGGATCTCGAAGCGGCCAGCCGTTATTTGCTTCGGGCCCGCAGGGTGCCGGTTAATCAGCAGATTTTAATGGGGAACTCCTTAGGCGGGGCCGTGGTACTCAATGTGGCCAGTCAGACTCAACTTCCGTACCGGGCGCTGGTGGTGGTTTCTTCTTTTACCCGGTTGACAGATGTGGTGAGTCGGGTGAAGGAACGGTTTTTTATTCCTAAGTGGGTTTTTAATGCTGAAGCTCATATGGAACAGCGCTACCCGTCAATCGATCGCATTGGGCAGATTACACAGCCCTTGTTAATTTGTCACGGCACACAGGATTCATTGGTGCCGTATGAGATGGGCAAATCCTTGTTTCAGGCGGCTAAACAGGCAGAGCACAAACGATTTCTCCGGGTGAACGGGGCGAGTCATTTAAATATGTTTTATGTAGCGCCTCAGGCGATTATGGATCAGCTGGACGCTTTGCTGAAGCAGTCGGCCTAATGATAAGCAGGGCTTGTTTTTGAACGGCTTGTTTCTCGACTGCAAGAATGATACAGTGACCAGCATGGAAAAAGTTGCTTTCAAAATCCCCACCAAACAGCGAATCGAGGGCGTTGAGACCAAGCTTCTCAAACCCATTGTTGATGAGCGCGGCTATTTGATGGAAATGCTCCGCAGTGACGACCCTATTTTTAAAGGGTTTGGGCAAACCTATCTTACTGCCGTCAACGATGGCGTGGTGAAAGCCTGGCACTATCACGACAATCAAGTCGATAATTTTATCTGTGTTTACGGGCTGATTAAACTGGTGTTGTACGACTGTCGTGAAGATTCTGCAACCTACGGCTTGATTAACGAGTTTTTTATTGGCGAACGTAACCCCATGTTGGTGCAAATTCCTACCAAAGTGCTCCATGGGTTTAAAGGGTGTCACGCGCCCCATTCTCTGGTAGTGAATGTGCCAGATCAAACCTATAATTATCAAGAGCCTGACGAGTTTCGCGTCGATCCCCATGACAATGATGTACCATACGACTGGGCACGTAAAGATGGCTGATACAAAACGGTTAGGCTAAAACTGTGAACGATACTGCTTCTACATCCTCATTAACGTCTGCAACATCCAAGCGAACCCTCCTGGTTACGGGGGGAGCCGGATTTATTGGCAGCTGGTTTATCCGTTATATTCTCGAAAACGAGCCTCAGACCAGTATTATCAACCTTGATTTGCTGACGTATGCTGGGAATTTAGATAATTTATCCAGCATTGAGGGACATCCTCGCTACGAATTTATTCACGGCGATATTACCGACAAAGTCCTGGTGCGCTCTCTGATGAAACGGGTGGATATTTGCGTGAATATCGCGGCTCAAACTCATGTGGACCGTAGTATTGACGGACCCGATGTGTTTATTAGTACCAATGTGGTGGGCACTCAAACCCTGCTAGAGGCTGCTCGACTGGCAGACATTCAGAAATTTATTCAGGTTTCAACTGATGAAGTCTACGGTAGTCTGGGGACGACAGGGGCCTTTACGGAGACTTCCCCACTGGATCCCAGTAGTCCGTACTCTGCCAGCAAGGCATCGGCGGATTTGTTGGTGATGAGTTATTTTAAGACCTATGGACTTGCGGTGTGTATCACCCGGTGTTCCAACAATTACGGCTCTTACCAGTACCCAGAAAAGCTTATTCCCCGATTTGTGCTGAATGCCATGGCGGGAAAGCCGCTGCCGGTTTATGGAGATGGACTGAATGTGCGTGATTGGATTCATGTTCGTGATCACAACCAGGCACTGGCCCTGGTGATGAATCAAGGACACCCTGGGGAGATTTACAATATTGGGGCCAACAATGAACAGTCCAATCTCAGCATTACCAAACGTATTTTGCAGACCTTGGATAAACCAGAGTCCCTGATTACCTTTGTGGAAGACAGGCTCGGGCATGACCGTCGCTATGCAATTGACAGCAGCAAGATTCAAGGGCAACTGGGCTGGCAACCCAGTGTGGATTTTGACCAAGGATTGGAAGAAACCATTCTATGGTACGGGAAAAACCCAGAGTGGGTCCGTCGATTGGAGCAACGCTTAGCACGAGATACCCAAGCTTTTGCTACAGAAACTGTGTAAAAGGATTGTGATTTGTCACTCAAACGCATCTGGCTGACAGGAGGACACGGCATGTTAGGCCGTGATCTGAGCGAGTACCTGAAAGCCAAAGGGTATGAAGTGGCCACCCCAAGCAGTGCAGGGTTTAATTTACTGGGGAATTACACAGAACTGTTTGAACAGGTGGCCTTGTTTCAGCCGGATATCATCTTGCATGCTGCCGCGTATACTCAAGTAGACAAAGCAGAAAGTGCTCCTGAACTGGCGATGAGTATTAATAAGGACGGTACACACACGCTGGTTCAAATGGCAAAAGCTTTGGACTGTATTTTTGTCTATATTAGTACGGATTACGTGTTTGATGGTGCGCAAAATACACCTTATCTCTCAAGTGACCGTCCAAACCCGATTAGTATCTACGGGAAATCTAAATATTACGGGGAATTGGCTGTTCAAGAACATCTTGAAATGTATTATATTGTTCGGACTAGTTGGCTCTACGGTCAATACGGTCATAATTTCGTGCAATTTGTGTTGGAGGCCGCCCGTCAAGGTCGAGAAATTCCTGTGGTTCAGGATTGGATAGGTTCTCCTACCTGGACAGGTAGCTTATGTGCGATGATTGAAAATATCATGACCTCAGGGGCTTTTGGTATTTATCATGCGGCGGATGCTGGATCCGTCAGCCGTTTTGATCAGGCCGTTCAGATTTGCCGTAATGCGGGTCTGTCAGTAGATCACATACGGCCTGTGTTGGGGAGTACTTTCTCAGCGCCAGCAAAGCGACCTTCCTATTCTGTTTTAGACCCAACTCCTTTGGTGGTACCTACCTGGGAAACCTCACTGCAAGGCTATTTGCAACAGTATTTAATGAGACAAACCGGATGAATATTCCCGTCAGTGAAAAAGCAATGACAGCAATATACCCTGATAGCCAGCCTCATGTAGTGATATCAGGGTATTACGGGTTTGATAACACCGGCGATGAACTGATACTGCAAGTATTGCTCCAAGAGCTGAAACGCCGCCAAGTCCAGATAACGGTTCTCTCCGCGCAGCCTGAAAAAACGGCTCTTACATATGGGGTTCGTGCCCTGGACCGTAAAAATGTTATCGATATCCTGGACTGCCTCTCCCAAGCCACACTCCTAATAAGTGGCGGAGGCGGACTCTTTCAGGATGTGTCCGGGCCGCTTAGCCCCTTTTACTACGGTGGCTTGATTTTAATCGCCAAATTTTTGAAAGTCCCGGTACTCTTCTGGAGTCAGGGGGTGGGGCCACTGACCGGTGCTTTTACCAGGTTGATTACCCAGTTGGCTCTCCAAGCAGCTGACCAGGTCAGTGTGCGGGATAAACAGAGCGCGCAAATTGTCCGGAGGCTTGCTGGTAAAATGCCCACCATTTGTGCTGATCCAGTCTGGCTGCTTGAAACAGACGGGCGCAAGATCAATCAACTGGGAGCCACCAAGGCCTTTTATATTGGTCTGTCACTCCGACCCTGCAAAGATCTTACCAGTGACGGGCTGGATGCTTTTGTTCAATTTTGTCTTCGGTGGGTGAGCGATTCTTCCAAACCAGTAAGGTTTTTGCTTTTGCCGTTCCAGAATAGTCAAGATGAGCCCTTGCTCAAAACCTTTCAGGCCAAGATGAAGGCTTCTGGAGGTGATGTGTGTGACTGGGTTAATCCTGCTGAAGTAGTTACCACTATTGGGCAATGCGATTTCTTATTTGGTATGCGATATCATAGTTTGCTTTTGGCTTTGCTGATGGGGGTCCCTGTCTACGGTCTTATATACGATCCCAAGGTACAGAGTCTTATTTCTGCATTGGGCCTACAAGGCTGCGAAGTTAAAAATCTGGAATACCTAGACGAAGCGGTCATTCATCGCTACTATCAGCAATACCCTTCCCCAGACATTGCACTCCTGAAGGAACAGGCAAAAATGAGCTTGGAGGGATTGGATGCGATGCTGGACCAAGCGGTTCAACACACGGTTTTCCATAAATAAAAATAGAAATTAGCACTGAAAGACTATTCGAGACTCAATCATGAACACTGAGCATCCAGACTGGGACACTTTCTACACTCGTTTTCAAGCACTGATTGAACACGCCGACCAGGTGGATAAGGCACCGCCGCTCGATCGTTGCCGTCTCTATCTATGTTTATACGGGGAAAACGGGTTGACGCCTGAGGAAGAGTTCTCGTTTTTAGACATGTTGGCTCAGGCCGGTAAAGACGGGCTTCTCAAGCGCGTGGAAATTGAGACCAGCTACTGGCAGGATGTGGTTTTATTCATCCCCTAGTTATGCTTTGTTTGGTTATACTTTGTTTGGTTATTCTTTCTCACCCAGGGCGGCTTGCTGCAGCTCCCAGTTGAGGGTTTCAAAAATATCTTGGCCAATAATATTGGTCAGCAAGTCTTCGGCGATATCTCGTCCTTCAAATAGGGTTGTTTTAATTATTTCGGTCAGATCTTCAGCGGTTGGCGGTTGATCCAGTCGCTGACAGGCATAGGAGTAAATCATGAGTAGCTCCATCGTGTCTGTCAACTGAAAGGCAAGGGCGGAAAGCCCCACGGAAGGTAGACTATACAGGGTTCCCACTGCTTTCTTCAAGGTGGGTTCAATGTCATACCAGCGGCGTTGCTCTCGACGTGACAAAAACAGTTCTTGAATGGCTGGGAGTCCTAATGAAACAGGTCCCCCGCGTGTATTTTGCTGAATTTGGTGCAGGATTTTTTCCGCCATTTGCAAGAGCAGGCGAGAAGAAGCTTCACGAATTTCAGGCTGCGAAATTTCTCGAATGACTAAGATCATCCGGATACAGGTCGGATCTTGGTCGTACCAACGACGGGCTTTGGTCGGTAATGTGATGTTGCAGTCCATAACAGTCAGTCGCAAAAAAGGTTAAAACGAGATTCTTGCCTCATTGTATCAGGTATCACGTCACAGGCCACCTGATTCATTCCCGTTTGAGAATTCACCAAACGGTCTTTTCATTTTGTGTGTGCGGTGTTACAGTGTCCAGACGTGTTAAAAGGAGAGCCGACCAGTGATGAGTATTTCCCGCCTGCATGCCTGGTATCATCAGCCCTTTTTTGATCTGGTCAATCAGGCACATCAGCTTCACCGCCAGTATTTTCCTGCTGGAGAAGTACAATTGTGCACGCTGTCTAATATCAAATCGGGCCATTGTCCGGAAGACTGTGCCTACTGCCCTCAAAGTGCCCGCTACAATACCGGGATCGAGACGTGGGACCTCCCGTCTGTGCAAGAAATTCGAGAGCAGGTTCTGGAAGCCAAGGCCAATGGTTCCTCTCGGTTTTGTATGGGGGCTGCCTGGAGGACTCCACCCCATCAACAGGCTTTTGCTCATGTTCTGGAACTTGTAAAAACTGTTCAGAGTGAGGGTGTTGAGGCCTGTGTGACTCTGGGTATGTTGACTTCAGAACAAGCAGTTCAGCTAAAAAAAGCGGGACTGACTGCGTATAATCATAATATCGATTCAGCCCCCAGTTTTTATCCTGAAATTATTACCACCCGAACCTTTCAAGACAGACTCGATACATTGAAGCATGTGGCAGACGCCGGAATTCAAGTGTGCTGCGGGGGCATTTTGGGGATGGGTGAGACCATTGAGCAAAGGCTCGAGTTCTTACAAACCCTCTGCGAACTGGAGACGCCACCTGAATCGGTACCGATTAATTGCCTGGTACCTGTTTCTGGGACCCCTTTGGCGGACCAAAATCCCCAACAGCCGGTAGACCCCTTTGAGCTAATCCGCTTAATTGCTGTGACACGGTTGGCTTTGCCGGGCGCTAAAATCAGACTCTCCGCTGGCCGGCTGACTTTGTCTGATGAGGCACAGGCCTGGTGCTTTTACGCAGGTGCCAATTCCATTTTTAGTGGAGAAAAGCTTCTCACCACAGACAACAACAAGGCCGCAGATGATGCTGCCTTGTTGCAGAAACTGAATTTAGCGATTCAGCCACAGTCAGCCAATCCATCCGTTAATTTGGTGGCTCATTAGCCACCAAAGCTGTCGTAAGCATCGGCAACAGTCTGGACGATGTTGGCGTTATTGTTGCCCAGTGCCGTGTTAAATTGCACTGCAGACAGCCCGGAGCGTTGATATGCTAAGAAGGCCGTAGCGATTTCTCTGAGCCCTGCATCGGGTTTGTGATCTTGATTGAGATGCTCAAAAGCAGTGCGACCTCCGTCGATGGTGCCACCGGTATGCTGTGCCCATTGCGTGGCGTACTCATCGCGTTGAATCCGGCCGTCGTGGTTTGTATCGGCAGCGTTTATCCATGTGTTGGCCTGGCTAAGCGCCCAGACGTGCCATGGGGTTAATTCATTGTTGGGTTTTATTGAGCCCGACGGAGGTGTTGTGACTACTGGAGCCGGTGTTACTGTCGGCGCAGGAGTTACTACTGGCGCGGGAGTTACGACTGGTGCCCGAGCAGGTTTGGGCCGAACACTATATGAGAATAGCGCGTTCAGCAATTGGAACAAGCTCTGGTTGGTATTTTGAGGCATGCTACCGCCGAAACTACCAAAGCGAGCGTATGGGTTCATGGCAAAGGTGTTGTGGTTGTTCCCATAGCCAGCACCAAATTGAGCATAATTGGGGGCATAATTCATTCTGGGGTTATTGAATCCGTAGTATGACACTTCAAATTTCCTCTCTCTCTTACTGGTAGTTTCCTTCAAAACTATCAAAGGCGTTGCGCACCAGGGTCATCGTGGTGGGATCAGACGCTTCTAAATTACGCTGGAAGGAGTTCATATCCTGACCAGAATGTTGGAGCGCCAAGTACCATGTGGCCATTTCCCGCAGTCCCATCAGCGGCTTATTGTCCTGATTGAGGTTATCAAAGGCCACACCGGCGGTAGGAATGGATGTTCTAAAATAATTACCCATTGCTGAGGCAAATTCTTGTCGGGTGACCTGCCCGGGATGTTCTTTTCCCCAGACCGCGATCCAGTTATTGGCATTGTTGAGCGCGGTTATATTGTTTCGAGTAAATGGAGGTGGCTCGTGCTGGATGACAACGGGCGCTGGTGCAGGCTGGGGTGCTGGTACCGGCTGAGGAGCAGGTACCGGCGGTGTAGTATTGACTACTGGGGCTGCTGGTGCAGGTGCGGTTGCAACGGGCCGAGCGTCGATATCAACGTCATGATGGTGGCAATGGTAACGGCCTCTGGTATTGTAAGGGTTGGGTGTGTCCATAAAGCGGGGTGCAAAATTACCCTGCTGCCCGCCTTGCTGTTGTGCTAAATAGCTGTATAAGCTGGTTAGGGCCTGAAGTAACCCGTTGTAGCTGCCGCCATAGCCTGTGGGGTTGCTGCTAAAAGAATAATTGCTATAGCTGGATTGAAAATTAGTTTGAAAACCAGACTGAAAACTGTTCTGGAAGCTATTTTGGTAGCCAAATTGCACAGGGTAATTCATGTTATAAGGATTCATCATGTGTCTCTTTCCCTCTCCTCGCTTGTTTTATTGGAATACCTGACATCTCAATTGCTGGTAATAAATGCGCATCACAAAGGATGCCTATTAAACGTTCACACTCACTCACAATCGATATAATCGTTTTTCTTAATCAAATAAAAACAAAGGAAAAAGCTGGATTGATGCTCTGGGAGCGAATTAATACTTTTTTAATAAATAGACTAGACAGTGAACGCAGCAAAAACGACCCAGAGTCTTACTTCTTGGGTCGTTTTTAAGTGAGGTATTGGATTGCGTGTTCTGGGATTTGAACCCAGGGCCTATCCCTTAAAAGGGGAGTGCTCTACCGCTGAGCTAAACACGCGAATCCGATATGAAAAAGATTCAGAGCAAAATCTAACCGCATCTGAGCCTTCGAGTCAAGCGCAGAAACGACGCTCTTCTTGAGTTCAGTCACAATCTGCATTTAGGAGATTAAGCTGGGCTCTTGGGCCCCGTGGATAAGCTCTTTTTTTTTCAGCGAAGCAGTCTTTTGAAAGGGTTCTTCCAAAATAATGGTCTGATCTCGCTCTGGCCCCACACTGAGGATTTGAACTGGGGCCTCAGTGAGTTCTGAGAGTCTTTGAAGATATTGCCGGGTTTCTGTCGGGAGATCCTCATAGCGGCGGATGTTTTGTAGCGGGCGTTTCCAGCCAGGGAAGGTTTCGTAAACAGGATCTAGCTCGGCCAAAGTGGTGATATGGCTGGGGAACTGATGGAAACGTTCCTTGGTCTTTCGGTGTTCGTAAGCAACGCAAAGCTTGATCTCATCCAGGTCGTCCATCACATCTATTTTGGTGATGGCAAGCCCGGTCAACCCATTCACCTGGGTACTATAACGTGCCAGTACGCTGTCAAACCAGCCACATCGACGTGGGCGGCCTGTGGTGGTACCAAACTCTTGTCCTACTTCTAAGAGATGTTTGCCAATGTGATCGTGAAGTTCTGTGGGAAACGGACCTTCCCCAACGCGGGTTGTATAGGCTTTCATCACCCCAATCACTTGATCAATCTGAGAAGGGCCTACGCCACTCCCGGTACAAGCTCCACCTGCAGTCGCATTAGAACTGGTTACAAAGGGATAGGTACCGTAATCCACATCCAGCAGTGTGCCTTGCGCGCCTTCAAATAGGAGACTCTCATCGCGTTTGATGGCTTGATGCACTAATGCTACTGTGTCGCACACATAGGGCTTGAGCTGTTCGGCAATCTCCTTGCAAAATGCTTGTAGATCGGAAATCGTGGGAATATCTACAGCCAAAGCACTGAGTTGAGATTTGTTTTGCTCCAGGGTATGGGTTAAACGCTCGGTTAAGAAGCTCTGTGGCGCGAAGAGATCGCCGATGCGAATCCCGTTACGACCCACTTTATCCATATACGTTGGGCCAATGCCACGGCCAGTAGTCCCAATTTTTTTACCAGCCAAGGCATTCTCGCGGGCTTTATCCAGCAGGGCATGAAAGGGAAGGGTTAAATGAGCCCGGTCACTGAGGCGAAGGTTTGCGGTTGAGTACCCCCGTGCCTGCATGGTATCGATTTCTTGTAACAACACATGCGGGTTAATGACAGTTCCTGGACCAATAATGCAGAGTTTATTGGGGTAGAGCATTCCTGAAGGGATGAGATGAAACTTAAAGACATTGCCCTGATGGGAAACAGTGTGACCTGCGTTGCAACCCCCTTGGCAGCGAATAACCACATCGGCGGACTCGGCCAACATGTCTGTAATTTTTGCCTTGCCTTCATCACCCCATTGGGCGCCAACAATTACCACATGTGTCACGAGCGAGTTTCCTTTATACCAAACGTGTGGGCCAAACGTATAGGAGTATAGGGCAAGTTCGGGCCTTGCTGCAAATAAGGGCTGCCCACAACGCATCTTTTGTTACGATTGACGAAAACCGGATCATGGCGGTACAGTGTTCAAGTTCGCGCTTAAAAACTGCTCTCGGCGTCAGACCAACGTTGGGTATCAGAAACCAGTTTTCAAGCTTTACACGCTCATTGGAGAGGTGGCTGAGTGGTCGAAAGCGGCTTCCTGCTAAGAAGTTGTAGGGTCCAAAGCTCTACCGTGGGTTCGAATCCCTCCCTCTCCGAATCTTTCAGCCCTGCAACTGCAGGGCTTTTTTTTATTCCTGCAGCCCGAGACCTTGCGAT
>CAZZIY010000019.1:0-16685 GCA_964654525.1 uncultured Vampirovibrionales bacterium
GGTTTGAAGAGGCCAGATCTTTCCCGTTGGGATTAATTCGCAGTCTTTTGGCTTGAAGCTTCTCTAGCTCACTCGAATCTAATTTATGGCACTCGACAAGATTGGCCAGAACCTCATTTCGCCGCGCCTTGGCTGCGTCTGGGTTGTAATAAGGATTGTAAGTACTGGGCGCCTGCGGCATCCCCGCCAGCATCGAGGCTTCATCCACAGTAAGTTGCGAAGGGAGTTTGTTAAAGTACACCTGACTGGCAGCATAAATCCCGTATGCTCCTTCGCCAAAATAGGTATTATTCACATAGAGTTCGAGAATCTGTTTTTTGGACAGTTTACGCTCCAAGATTAATGCAAGGAGGGCCTCTCTGATTTTTCGTTTCAATGAGCGCTCGTTGGACAGAAAGACATTGCGCGCCAATTGCTGAGTCAGCGTACTGCCCCCTTCCATAATGCGCCGGTGCACAATATCACGGACAAAGGCCCGGGCGATCGCAATGGGATCGACCCCAGGGTGCCAATAGAAACGACGATCTTCCGTTGAGAGCAAAGCATCGACAAAGGCTGGAGACACGTCTTCAAGTTTCACCTGTTTATGGTGATAGCGACCTTGGGACATAATCAACTCGCCGTCCGCGGAATATATCTGGGTCCCTCGGTTGGGATCGACGCCCTCTTCCAAAGTGCCTTCGATAGAGGGGAGCCCCCGTCCAGCCCAAATCACCAGACCAATCACCAAAAGGACTCCGCCGGCAATCACGCAAAAGACCAGCCCATTCAAAAACGCTAAGAAACGGCGCCAAGGCGTCATTGGCAATTCACGTTTTAAATTGGATTGGGTCTGTGACACTCGGCCTTGTTGTGGTCTTCGAGGTGAGTGTGGGCGCTCAGGCATAAAGAATCTTTCTGCTTAATCAGTTATATATACTGTGAAAAAGAGTGGGCTGCAAACCCCAAAGGGCAGGAATGTCATCATAAGAAGGTAGCGGCATGAGAGTGGCTTCGGGATAAGTCGCTGTGACTTGCGACGCCTGAAAGAAAAGATGTTCCGGCAACACAAACACCGGGATATAAGCTCGCGAATCAACAAAAACAGAAGGATTCTCCAAACTCGCCATTTCACTCGCCATTTCTAGGTTCTTTAAAGGAACCCAAACGGAATGAAAGCGAGTGTCAGCAGGCTGCCATAAGTGAAGAAGTGTTTGCGCCATAGATAACGGGATCCAGTATGGTATTTCTGGGTCGTAAGACTCATATGTATTAACAGAGTCTGACTTTATTGGCAATTGACGTTCCACAGCGTTGATATAGAGAGCCAAGCGCCGAGCGACCGATGGGGTAAAAATAGCGTCATTGTCTTTCACCCCACGAATATCCCCTTCAGAGAGCGCTGAAAGCATTTTAAGCATCGAGGGTGTCTTAATCATCCTGGCCGCGTGGCTAAGAGCTTCTCCAGTCGGCATGGCATTCTCATCTGTTGTCATCAACATCACCCCAAACAATTGATGATGCTCAATCAGTATGGCCACGCGCTCTACAAAGAGTCTTGATTCACCCCACTGTGCCAGAATATCCCGGCTCAGCAGAGCAGAATTATGCGGATGGGTTCGATCAGGACTGAGTGTTTCACGTTCTTCAGGCTGACCAGTGATTTTGGCAACATCGTGAAGCAGGGCAGCACAAACCACTGTCCACCGCTCTTGATCATTGAGGCGTTGATAGTATTCTGAGCGCTTGGTTCGCTCAACCACTCTTAAGGTATGCTCATCCAGAGGAAATTCGTGAAAGCGGTGCTGTGTATTAAACTCACTGCTTATTCGGCCCCACTCTGGCAGGCATGAAAGCAGCACCCCGTCCTTGGCAATCTGTCTCAATTTAGTCTCATCTTCAGACAATAAGGCAGCACGAACCAGGGGAAGATTTTCAACAGCAATAGGCGGTCGGGCTTCACTGGGAGGAAGCAGTAGAGAACGGTAGGCCAACATTACCGAAGGAAGTTTTGAGCCGCTTCCACAATCGACGACCAGTCGATCCCGTACTCTTTAAAGAGATCATCCGCTTTACCGCTTTGGCCAAATCGGTCTTGTGTGCCCAAACGCTTGACAGGCACTGGGGTAGAATCGCAAAGTGCCTCACACACTGCCCCGCCCAAACCACCAATCACCTGATGGCTCTCAACTGTAATCACACGGCCTGTTTTTGTGGCACTGGCCAATAATGTTTGAGAGTCAAAAGGCTTGATAAAACAAGCGTTTAGCACTTCTGCAGAAATTCCAAAATCTTTTTGGAGCCGTTCTGCAGCAAGCAGGCAGTGGTACACCGTTTCTCCTGTACCCACCAGGGTAATGTCTTTGCCTTCTCTGAGCACTTCAATAGTGTAGGGGTTAAACGTGTAATTTTCTTGCACATGAATCACAGGGCAATCCGGACGCACCAGACGGACATAAACTGGCCCCTGGTACTCAGCCGCCCAGCGGATCACCGCATCAGTCTCCACAGCATCTGAGGGAACAATCACCGTTAAATTGGGGATAACCCGAGTAAGAGCAATGTCTTCAATCGATTGATGGCTGGCGCCGTCTTCTCCCAGGCTCAGACCGCTATGGGTAGGACAGATTTTGACATTTAAATTGGAATAGCAAATCGTGTTTCGCAGCGGCTCCCAAGCTTTGCCGGTGGCAAAAATGGCAAAGGTACTTAAAAAAGGGATTTTACCAACGGTGGCCAGTCCGGCAGCGGTATTCAACAAGTCTTGCTCTGCAATCCCTTGATTAAAAAAGCGCTCGGGATAAGCATCGGCAAACATTTGGGTTTGTGTCGAGCAGGCCAAATCAGCATCCAGCACCACAATATTAGGGTTTGTTTTGCCAAGTTCCACCAAGGTTTCACCAAATTGTTTTCTCAGTGCCTTTACGGGCAGTGTACTCAAGTCCATTGGTTCAATATCTCCCTAAGAATCTTGTTAAGACGAAGCGAGCAACGCTTTATACGTTGCATCCAGCTCTGTCATTGCCTGTTCAAATTGTTCTTTGTTGGGGGCTTTTCCGTGCCAGCCTGCCTGGTTCTCCATAAAGGAAACCCCACAGCCTTTGGTGGTATTGGCAATAATCACAGTGGGTTTATCACTGGATTCAGCCCATGCATCCGCCTTGTCCAAGGCGTCAAACAGAGCGGTATAGTCATGCCCTGAGACTTCCAGTACATTCCAACCAAAAGCCTGGAATTTTGGCGCCAATTCACCTAAGGCCTTAATTTTTTCCGTACTGCCGTCAATTTGTAGCCGGTTACGGTCAATAATGGCTGTCAGACGGTTGACGCGGTGATGTGCCGCGCTCATCACGGCTTCCCATACATTGCCTTCTTGACACTCCCCGTCTCCAAGAAGAGCATATACTCTAGACGGACGTTTATCTAAGCGAAGACCCAAAGCCATTCCAACGGCGCAAGAGAGCCCTTGACCTAGAGAACCGGTCGAAACATCTATCCCGTTCAGGTATTTAGAAGCGGGGTGTCCTTGAAGATTGGAGTGAACTTGGCGAAGCGTGTGCAATTCTTCCCAAGGGATATAGCCCGCCTGCATTAGCACTGCATACAAAGCTGGGGCCCCGTGTCCTTTAGACATCACAAAACGGTCTCTATCGGCCCAATCTGGATTATCTGGGCGGTGACGCATTTGAGCAAACCAAAGAGAGAGCAAGATTTCGACACACGAAAAGGAGCTGCCCGGATGCCCTGATTGCGCTTCAAAGATCATCGTTAAAATATCCAAGCGTAGCTTGGCAGCCAATGTTTTTAAGGCGGTCTCGCTAGGCCGTGTCTTTTGATCAAAGGGCAAAAAGCCCTGCATTTGTATTCCGGGACTAACCAATGTCATCGTCATATCTCATTCTTTTCTCATCATCAAAGTATCACGTGAGTCTAAAACCCCAATCGCTTTAAGCATACTTTTACAACAAACACAGGCAACGTGTTGTAAATTCGTTTCAAGCGCCAAGGTTCAGAGGTGATTCGATACAGCCATTCTAGATTAAGCATCAAGAAAAACCGCGGCGCCCTTTTTTTAATCCCACTCCAGACATCCAAACTCCCTCCAATCCCTATCATTACTGTAGAAGGCAAAAACATAGATTTATATTCCTCAATCCAAGTCTCTTGTCTGGGCACGCCCGTGGCCACAAACACCAATTTGGGATTGGTTTCAGCACACGCTTTGGCGACAGAAAGGGACTCATCACCTGGGGCAAAAAACCCATGGTGATGATAAACCGTCTTTAATCCAGGATAACGTGCCGTTAGATTGCCAATGGCAGCTGTCAACACACTGGACTCAGCACCAATGATTGCTATTGGCCAATGTTGATCGCTGGCTTTCTGAAGCAACGCTTCAGAGAGTTCAATCCCTGGGAGTCGGCTGGTTTTGATACCGTATAAAAACTGTAATGCCCAGACGACACCCGCCCCGTCCGGGATCACCCAATCTGCCGATTTGAGAATACGGGCCAATTGGGGATTACGCTCCCCCTGCATCAGCATTTCCGGGTTTAGAGTGACAATTTGCGCCGGTTGCTGCCGTGCTGTGTGATTCAGCTCAGTACTTTGATCAATCTGGAGTAACACGTCACTGAGAGACAAACAATCGACCGGATACCCCAATAAATCAGCCCGTGGTAACAAAGAACCATGAGTCTGAGCAGTCATAGTGTCTTCTTCTGTGACGCCTGCACTTAGGCAATGTCTTCGATCGGATCGCTCTTGAGTTCTCCAATGGCCGGTTTTTTATCAGGCATCGGAATAATCTCCGCAACCAGGCTCTTTTTATGTTCCACCATCTCTTTGGTGATATGGATTTTACTGACATCTTCACGAGAGGGAACCTCGTACATCAGATCCAGCATCAATTCTTCCACAATCGAGCGCAAAGCACGCGCTCCAGTTTTGCGTTTCATCGCTTCAACTGCAATGGCTTCAGCAGCATCGGCAGAAAATGACAGTTCCACATTGTCCATCGAAAGCAGTTGCTCGTATTGCTTAAAGATGGCATTGCGAGGCTCTGTCAAAATCCGGACAAGGGCTTCTTGATCCAGGGGATCAAGCACAGCGGTAACCGGAATACGACCAATAAACTCAGGGATCAAGCCAAATTTAAGCAGATCGTCGGGTTGAATATCTTTCAGCAAACGAGCCGCTTGCATTTCACGCTCATAGGCAGATTTAGGCATCGTAACACCAAAGCCTAAGGATTTGCCTGAAGAAACACGGCTTTCGACAATTTTTTCAAGACCCACAAAGGCCCCGCCGCAGATAAAGAGGATATTACCCGTATTAATCTGGATAAATTCTTGATGCGGATGTTTCCGGCCCCCTTGCGGCGGCACATTGGCCAGAGTCCCTTCAATCATTTTTAGCAGTGCTTGCTGCACACCTTCCCCAGAGACATCTCGGGTGATGCTCGGATTTTCAGACTTACGGGCAATTTTATCGATCTCATCGATATAAACAATGCCGCGTTCAGCTTTGGCGGCATCAAAATCTGCCGCTTGATAAAGACGAAGAAGAATATTTTCAACATCGTCTCCGACGTAACCCGCTTCCGTCAGCGTAGTGGCATCGGCAACAGCAAAGGGAACTTCCAGCATTTTAGCTAAAGTTTGTGCCAGCAGTGTCTTACCGCAACCAGTAGGACCAATCAGCAGGATGTTACTTTTTTGAATTTCCACCGCATTCTTGTCATCTGCATGACTAATGGCGTGATTAATCCGTTTGTAATGGTTGTAAACGGCGACAGAAAGGACCTTTTTTGCATCACTTTGGCCGACAATATGCTCATCGAGGAAGGCTTTAATTTCTAAAGGTTTAGGCACCTGTGTAAATTCAGCAGGGGCAGTGGTTTTTTCGGACTCATCGCCTTCAAAAAACTCTTCATCGAGAATCTCATTGCAGAGATCCACGCACTCATCGCAAATGTAAACTTCGGGGCCAGCAATCAGCTTTTTCACCTGATCCTGACTTTTTCCGCAGAAGGAACATTTTAGACGACTGTCATCATTCTTGGCCATTCAGTGACCTCCGTACCCTTGAAGCAAAGTAAGCCTGAGACCGCATAACAACATGCCAAGTCAAAAAACTCACTCTCTTATTATATTACTCGTCCTTCTTCGCTTCTTCAACCTTCGTGATGACTTTATCGACCATGCCGTAGCCGACGCCTTCTTCTGCAGACATGATGTAATCACGATCGGTGTCTTTTTCAATTTTTTTCAGCGACTGTCCAGTGTTCTTGGCCAAGATATCATTCAAAGCGCGTTTTAGACGGTTGATCTCAGCAGCCTGGATCTCGATATCCGTGGCCTGACCTTGGGCCCCACCCAGAGGTTGGTGGATCAAAATACGCGAATGTGGCAGTGCCAAACGCTTACCAGGAGCCCCTGAAGAGAGCAGGAAAGCACCCATACTGGCAGCCTGACCCAAGCAAATCGTGCTCACATCGGCACGAATATGTTGCATCGTATCATAAATCGCTAGGCCAGCCGTGACACTTCCGCCAGGGCTGTTGATGTAGAGCATAATATCTTTTTCAGGATTCTCGGAATCGAGCAGCAGTAGCTGAGCCACAATCAAGTTGGCAACCATATCATCAATCGGGGTCCCTAAAAAGACAATTCTTTCACGCAGCAAGCGAGAAAAGATATCAAATGAACGCTCACCACGGCTGGACTGTTCAATAACAACAGGCATGTAGCCTTGAATGTCATGTGAAACTGAGGTGATAAGCTGTGTCTGGGTCGCAAATTGGGTCATAGCTGGGTGGAACCGTCTCTATCTAAAAACAAAAAATAGGGATAAAAAACGTCCTGACATGATACCCCAAATTAACTATTGAGGCGAGACCACATCAGTTTGTTCTGGCGTGGCGTTTCCAGAGACAGCTGACGGCATTTCTGAACCAACCGTTGCCTTTTCAGCCTGAACCACTTGCGATTCTTCGACCATTAAGAAGGTAGTCCGCTCAGAAAGAGAGGTCACAATTTTTTGGCTCAGTAGCTGATCGTTCATCGCTTGCGCCGCATTGGGGTTATTGGCCAACTGCCGCATCACATTCTTCTCATCAACATTGGTCAATTGAGCGAGTTCGCGAACCTGGTTGGTGAATTCAACATCATTGACCACCACGTTTTCTTGCTTGGCAATGGCACCAAACACCAAGCTGGTGCGGATTCGTTGCGTGGCTTCTTTGCGCAAGTTCTCCCAAATAGTCTCGTGTCCTTGAGAATCCAGAAACTGCTCCCAGGACATGCCCTGGTTGCGGATCCGTTGTTTCACTTCTTCCATCAACAGCTTGGCTTCCCGGTTCACCATCGAATCAGGCACTTCCACTTGGGCTCGGGTAACAATGTCGTCAACCAGTGCTTTTTGCTTACGGAAGGTATTTTCGCGCTCTTCATTGTCAGCAAGCAGACGCTTTATTTCATTCTTCAGCTCATCCACTGATTCATAAGGGCCAATTTTACGGGCTACCTCATCGGTCAGTTCTGGACTCACTTTTTTCATAATCTCGTTGATCTTAATCACAAATTCTGCGGGCTTTGCGGCCAGTGCGGTATCGTGATAATCCGCAGGGAAGGTGACCTGAATTTTGAATTCTTCACCAATTTTATGACCCACGACTTGAGGAGCAAAGCCTTCGATAAAATTGTTATTGCTTAAATCCAGACGGTAATTTTTGGCGGCACCACCACGAATAGGCTCTCCACTGATATAACCAGTGAAATCGATATTGACGATATCGGTAATCACAGATTCTCTATCGATCACAGATTCTAATGTGGTCATTCTATCCAAAATAGCAGTCAGCTCACGCTCTTCGGCATCAGCGGGATTTTTAAACTCGGGCACTTCGACTTTGAAGCTGCTTAAATCTGGCAGAGTTACCTCAGGACGCAACTCCACCTGGGCCTTAACGGTAATACCTGTGTTGAAATCGAAATTAAATTTCTCAATCTGGGGGGAAGCCACTACATCCAGCTGATGCTCACTGATCACATCAGCCAAAGTAAGGGGCAGAATTCGGTCCATTGCTTCTTGTTTAATACGGTCTACACCCACTGTTTTCTCAATGACAGCACGAGGTGCCTTACCCCTTCTAAAACCAGGGATATTGAGACGCTGGCTCAGCCGTTTACAAGCCTTGCTATATTCCTGAGTGGCTTGTTCTGCTGGGATTTCCAGTTGAATAATGGCCACAAACTTATCTTGTTTTTCAACTTCAATCTTCATGATCGCCCTTCTGCTGCATTAAATATAATTGGCTGGGCCATCATCTGTATGCCTAATAAAATGCCCAGTGAAAAAAAAGCTGTTGAAAACGGAAAAGCGGGAGACGAGGCTCGAACTCGCGACATCTTCCTTGGCAAGGAAGCATTCTACCACTGAATTACTCCCGCAATCCGTTTCAATGTCAGTCCTCGAAACAACCGAGGCTCGCGCTATTTTTATACTATAAACGCCTCGCGTTTGACAACGGGCAACCCAAATAAAGAACACAACCTGATCAACCAGAATACTCCGAAATTGCCTCAGAAAGAGGAATCGTTTCCAGTAATTTCTCCGCTTCTTCTAAAACCCGGACCACAGTATACCCGTTGGGGCCGTCCGTTTTAGGCGGACGGTTGTCTCGAATCGCATTGATAAAATGCTGACATTCCAGCTTTAAAGGCTCAATCGCTAAATACTCAGGAAATTCTTTAATGGCCTGGCGGTCATCGTCTTTGCTGAAAATCTGGAGTTTCCCAGATTCCAGTGTGTCATCCATCATCGCGATTCGCTCAGTCCCACGCACAATCAGCTTCACCTGTTTGCTAGGGTGAATCCAACTACTGTGGATGTGACCACCAACCCCACCAGCAAATGCCAGCTCAATATGGGCGACATCAATCAGACCATCTGCACTGGTCCGGTGCCCATGGGCAGAAACAACCGAAATGGGTTCTTGACCTAAGAGATAGCAGACCATTGCCAAATCGTGGGGAGCTAAGTCCCACAATACGCTTTTGTCTTGACGGTACGGGTTAAAATTAAGCCGGTCGCTCTGGATATAGCGGATTTCTCCTAAATAACCTTCATCAATCAGCTGTTTAAGCCGGTTGACCGCTGGGTGATACAACAACAAATGACCGACCATCAATATGCGCTCGTGCTGAGTGGCCAACTCAAACAGTTCCTTGGTTTCTACAGCTGTGGTGGCTATAGGTTTTTCGACGTAGACGTGTTTTCCTGCCAAAATCGCCGCCTTGGCCAGCTTAAAATGGGTCTGGCTCGGGGTCGAAATCACCACAGCTGTCAGATTTGGGTCTACCAACAGAGAATGAAACTCGGCTGTGGTATTCACTTCAGGAAAAAGCTTTTTTTGGGCCTTCAGAGTCTCAGGTTCCAGATCGCAAATGGCTTTGAGGGCCCCTAAGTGATGAAAATTGCGAGCAAGATTTTTTCCCCAGCGACCACACCCAACCACAGCAACTGTAATCATCGACTGTGTGCTGGGAGAAATTGTCTCTGAGGCCGGTGAGAGTTCTTGCGCGTTTAAATCCGTCACTTCCGTCAGTCCGTGTTTTGTGGCACTCTAGTAACACTTTTGCTGAATATCAGCGGTAGCCCCTTCTGTTATAACACAATGGCTTAATTTATATGGTCCGTCTTTCTCGACAATTATCACTGCAAACCCGTCGCGATGCCTGGGTTGAAATTAATCTCGCTGCCATTGAAGCCAATGTCGTCACATTCCGCCGGTTTCTGCCCTCACCCGTCTCAATAATGGCAATTCTCAAAGCCGATGCTTACGGACATGGGGCTGCGATGATAACCCCTGTTTTAGAAGCCTCCGGCGTATCCATGGTGGGAGTGGCTGCATTGGATGAGGCCCTGCAGCTGAGAGATGCTGGTATTACACTTCCCATATTGGTAATTGGGGCTGTGCCAGATTGGGCCGTGGAAATGGCCGCAGAAAAAGACATTCAGCTGACCGTATTTTCACACCGTCACTTGGAGATTTTACGCAGCACGCAAAATAGTCAACATCGTTGGAAGGTTCATATCAAAATAGACACCGGAATGCACCGCATTGGTGTTCCTCACACAGAAGCACTTGCCTTCATTGAAGCCTGCTATCAAGAGCCCAATCTCCAAGTGGAAGGAATTTTTACCCACTTTGCCTGTGCCGAAAATCCTGAAAAAACAAAAATCCAAGTGTCTCGTTTTGAGGCCATTTTAAAAGCCCTGACAGACAAAGGCTTACCGCTGCCCCCTTATATCCATGCGGCCAATAGTGCCGCTACTGAGTTAAGTGGTGAAGTTGACTCGTTATATTCGATGGTCCGGGTCGGGTACGGTCTCTTTGGCTATCAAAAGATGAAAGAGACGCAGGGTCTGCATTTAAAACCCGCACTATCACTTAAAGCCCGGATTATGCATCTGCACCACGCCCCCAGTGGTGAAGGGGTGAGTTACGGACATCATTACCAAGTCACTTCAGACTCGCTTCGTATTGCCACACTCCCACTGGGCTATGCGGACGGGATTCCCAGAGTCCTTTCTGGTCGTTTAAGCGGGCTACTCCACGGAAAAATGATTCCCCAAATTGGGGCAATTACAATGGATCAGATGATGTTCGATGTCAGTCGTGTCCCAGAGGCCTCTGTGGGAGATACGGTTACGCTTCTGGGAGAAGATTCTCAACATCCTGAGGCGGGAACCATCACCTTAAATGACTGGACTGCTCTAAGTCAGGATTTTCCAACCCCACTGATACCGTATGAACTCATGTGTGGACTTCGCGTGCGACTCCCCAAGACCTATACACATCATTAAGTAATACGCAATTTTTTTGCTTCAGCCTCTTTGTTAGGTCATGTTGCTTTCCGTTAATTAGGTGAGTTTCTATTGGTCCCTATTTCTTTCAATTTCAGTAAACCATCACTGCTCAGCCAGTCTCCTGTTCGTTTTCAGGGGTATATCACTGCTAGTCAAAAAAACTCACACGAGAAAGGGGCGATAAAAGCAGGTTTGTTTCTTCCTGGATACTACGACCCTACACAACCGAATCGTTTTCAGGTAAAAGCAGAAATCAAATACCCAGGCAAGAGTAAAACGGAGACTATTTTACTCACCCGAGAAAAAGACTATTGGCGTTCAGAGACAAATTTTCCACTGGGGACCGAGTACCGTCTGATTGTAGAAGATCAACAGGCTCCAGAAGCCACCCGTAGCAAAGTGGTTATGGATAATTTAGAAGTGGTTGGAGAAGGCGCCGATCGTTTCAATCGAATCGACCCGGCTGAGGCCACCTCACCAAGACGTTCAGTGGTGATGGCTGATGTATTTCTCGATGCTGTGGTCGATCCAGAAAAGACAGATCCCGCAACGCTTGCGATGAGAAATCACTTCAACCAGTACGGTGGTAATGAACAAAGCCTAATGGCCGCATGGCCACTCATTCAGCAGTCCGGCTTTAACGCTGTTCTGCTTAAACCCTTTCTCGGGGGAGATCAATTGTCATCTCATCGTTATTGGACCGTTGACCCCTTTGCACTCAATGCCAGTATGTCTTCTGAACGAGGGTTTCATCAACTCCTTGATCTCAGTTTGCGTGATCAAACAAAAATTTATGCGGACGGTGCCTTTGTCAATCAAGGCCTCAACGGGATTCAATATGGCTCCTTGCTGAGTCACGGGTTACGCTCTCCCTTTTGGGACTGGTTTCAATTTGGTAAA
The DNA here is from genome assembly GCA_964654525.1 of uncultured Vampirovibrionales bacterium. Taxonomy (GTDB): domain Bacteria; phylum Cyanobacteriota; class Vampirovibrionia; order Vampirovibrionales; family Vampirovibrionaceae; genus JAIEMW01. The sequence continues at coordinate 11,755 of CAZZIY010000019.1, forward strand.
ACGGACAGTGCCTTCCCCCATGAGGCGCATGATCAACTAAAAATCGGTATTCTGCCCTCAGATGCCGAAGGCCGTAATGACATCCTTTATGACCACATTGATTTTCGGATCATCAATGACCCAGAGGTTGAAGGTTACCAAGCCAATAAGCCCACTTTTTTGGCGCTTTTTGACCCCAGACAGCGAAAAGCCAGAGCCGACCGACGCAGTGAGGATTCGATTCAGCGCTATCAATTCCCAATCAGCTTAACAGAACTCAAAAAGAAACGAGCACAGTGGAAAGCAATGCAGCAGGTCGACGCACACGCAAGCGAAACCGAGCGAAAAAAACTATTCTCACACTGGTCAAATTTTGAGTTAACTGGTCCCAGTGGCGATCAAGGTGGTCAAAAATGGGACGGCCAAATTGACGTGGCCAAAATGAATACCAAAAACCCAGCGGTTAGAAATTATCTGGCCGATGCTGTTGGGTTTTGGACCCAGCGGGTGAAGTACCGTTATATGGAAGCGCTTCAACCGGCGATTGCCAGTGCCAAACGTAAAGCACCCAAGGCGTCTCCAAAGCAGTGGGTTTTAACTGCCTTAAAAGACACACTGAATACGAGTCCTAATGGGAATTTTGACGATATCAAGCTTCCTGTTGAACTGCCCCCACTAGAAGAGCCCATCCCTGCATTTAGCCAAAGATTGCTAAACGCTTATCCCTTGGTCGGTCTTAACCTCCCGCCAGAAGTCAAATGCTTGGTAAGCACCCCAGGATTCCAGCAATCGCTACAACAAGAAACCCCTCCCTTCTGGATGAAGTTCATTAGCTGGGTTCTAAACCCGATCACACGATTCTTACAGGCCTCTAACACCTTAAAACACTGGGTAGCACAACTCACCGAACTACTGACACCCCCCAGTTTTGAGCAGCAACTCAGCGGTAAAATTCATCAAATCTGGGCAGAGTTAAGCCCGAGAGAACAAGCCCTGCTCAGTGATCCGTCAGTTCAAACCCACAACAGTTTTAGGACCAGTGAAGCACTGTTTCTACAGCTTTTATCGGGACAAAATAGTACTGAGCGAAAAGCGGTTGAAGCCGGCGTGGAAAAAACCGTACCCGCTTCTATCCGAATGGCAGACCCCATTACAGGGGGCCCCATGTTGGTTCAGTGGCTTAAACAAAGACTCATTACACTGGAGCCGGCTGAGTTTAAAGCCCTACTGCAAGCACAGCTGAGAGGATTAGATCCAGAAACTGTCGCCTTAACTGAAGCCGCATTGAATCAACTGGAACTCGGCCTCAACTGGCGGATTGATGCCGCTAAAGATGTGGGCGATATGGACGCCATCCGGAATATGAAGCCAGGCAAAGCCAAAGAAAAAGCCTTTTTGGCAGAGGTCGATTTTATCATTGATTTCTGGCGGCAAATGAGTGAGCGCATTCGAGCGGTAAATCCCAAAGCAGCGATTATTGCAGAACTCACCTACGACCAAAATCTCTGCGAATGGGGGACTTATCAGGAAGGTCTCAAAAAAATGCTGGCCAGCGGGGTGTTTACCAGTGTGCCCAATATGACGTACATGTACAACCGTCCGATGCGATTGGTCCACAGCGCTCCTCGCCCCGATGAATTTGGCGAAACCCAACTTAGTCCGAGTCAATTTCTCAATCAAGATGTGGTCGCAATGACACAATCCGTGCCGTTTACTGTCCAAAGGCACTATCAAAATCTCACAGCCAGCCATGATTATCCCACCAGCAGCCATGTGTTTATGATGAACCCAGCGATTGCCACAATGGATTTACTGAAATGGTGGGGATTACGGGACGATGTGAAAGAGGCTATTATTGAGCTTCGCAGCAAAGCAGGCTTTGCCACAACCAGAGAGGCACTTAAAACAGCAGGAATTCCTGATCTTAACGGCCTTTTACAACGAGTCATGGACGCCAATTATCAACGAGATGATTTTTCTGAGGATGTGAGTCCCTTCTTGAACGAGGCCAGTAAGAAAAAAGGCTATGAAAAAACCCCCGGTGACAGCCCCCATTGGATAGCCACTCCCAAAGAGGTAAAAGCACAGTTTATCGATGAATTATTCTCTCCCTTCATTGATGAAGACCCAGAAGTGACCGGTATTCCCACCGAAGCGTGGGAAGCACTAAAAGCCGCTGTCCAAGAGCGGGTTTTAGAACCCAGTGAGGTCAAAGCCATGCGCGCTGTCCTCACTAACGCTGTGCGATCTTTGCCACTGGGCCCTCAACTGGACCAAAAAACACGAGATCTCCTTGAAAAAGCCACCTTTGCTGGCTTTGACGCCCTCAAAGTTGACGCTCAGTTCGGCCGTCAACTGGGCTATCAACCGCTGGAAATGGTGCTTCGGCATATTGCCGAAACAGACGCCTTCCAAACAGTCATTGGAAAGCGGCAGAAATTGGCCCAACAGTACCAACAATGCATGTATCAAACCGTAATAACCCCCGTGTTAGATAAACTCACTCGAAGCATGGCCGTTCAAATCGGCTCTCCAGGAAGCCCTTCGATTTATCTGCCGGATTTGTTAGGACAAAGCGGCGGGGAATACGTCAAAAACATGTTTGTCCAGAACCGAAACCCAGTCAGATTAGACTGGTTAAGCCGTACCGCAGCAGCAAAGCCTTGGTTAAAGTCTTGGTTGCAAGAATCTGTCCAGCCCTTATTGAAACTGAGATCTGTGTACCCTGCCTTAGATAACGGGGTTTTACTTTCACCTGTGGTTGAAGATCACGACGGCATTGTGCCTTTGATTCGAGATAACGGGACACAGCAGGTGATTCTACTCGTCAATACGGGGAAACCCAGAGATATCGGCTGGAACAAGATGGGTTTTTATGATGATTGCTACAAAGGCGACCCACGCCATAACCAAGAAGTTTCTGAATACAAAACCATTGATCTTATGCAACCGGTCAAAAGCAATTATCAACTTAATCTGGGGAATCTCCATATTCCTGCTGGAACCCAGTATATTGACCCTGATTGCACTGACAAACAAGCAGGTAGCTACACAGTGAACAATCAAGGGGTTTTGCTCAACGACAAAACCGGGCGCGGCATTGACGTGAGTCAGTACAAACTACTGGTGAGAAAGAATGCCTGAAGCGGGCAGATAATCTCTGCCAGATAATCAGAACTCGCCTATAATAAGTGTATGGGCGGTGTATTGTATCGACTACTGAAGCAGGTTTTGGTGGGACTGACCACACTCTGGGTGGTGGTGAGTCTGACGTTTTTGCTGCTTCGGATACTGCCCGGAGGCCCGTTTGACAGTGACCGCAAGTTGCCACCAGAAATTCAGGCCAATCTAGAGGCGCAGTACCATCTAAAAGATCCATTATGGCAACAATACGCCAGTTATATGGGCAATTTGCTGAGAGGGGATTTAGGCCCCTCGTACAAATACCGTTCTCGCCGGGTAAATGATATTGTGGGAGAGGCATTTAGCATTTCACTACAACTGGGTTTGCTTGCACTACTGGTTGGGGTCGGGTTTGGGGTGTTACTCGGCACCATTGCGGGCAATACCAACAAAAATACTCTCGATGTGCTTTTAAGCCTGTTGGGGATTACGGCGCTTTCAACCCCAGCCTTTATTTTTGGAGGCTTATTGGTCTTATTATTCTCACTCAATCTACACTGGCTCCCTTCCGCCACACTCAGCACTCCCAGTCATTGGATTCTGCCGGTGGCCACACTGTCTCTTGCCCCGTTTGCCTGGACGTTTTTACTCATTCGCAGCAGTGTACAAGAGGTAAAAACCCTCAGTTTTGTTCATATCAAGGCGTGCTTCGGGCTCAGTCCAAAGATCATTCAATGGCGGCATATCTTAAGAAATGCCTTACTCCCGCTGGTAGCAATTGCTGGTCCTTTATTTGCAGGCATCATTACAGGTTCTTTTGCTGTTGAATATCTTTTTGCCATTCCAGGGGTAGGCAAACACTTTGTGACTGCCGTGACAAACCGAGATTACACTCTGGTGATGGGTGTCACTATTTTGTACGGGACCCTATTAATTGCGTTTAATACTCTCAGTGATATGGTTTCTTCCCTGCTCGATCCACGTCTTCGCGAGGAAGCTGGGTCATGAGCACCACGATAGAAAAGTATCTGGAGTTTGCCAGTTGTGTCGTCCTGCTCTTACTGCTGCTCTTGTCACTGGGTGTTCCTCTACTGGGAGCAAACCAAGATTTAGACCCTGCCTTTATTCATCCCGATATAGCGTTACTTGCCCCAGGAGATTCTCTTCATTGGTTTGGAACCGATGACTTGGGCCGCGATTTAATGAGCCGCGTGGCCGTTGGAGCACAAATTTCTCTCTCTGTGGGGCTATTGACTGCCTTGCTTTCGGTAGGGTTAGGTATTGTGATCGGCTTGCTGGCGGCTTTTCATGAAGGGTTCTGGGATACCGTGTTAATGCGAGCCGTTGACGTCTTATACAGCTTGCCAGGCTTGATGATTGTGATTTTGGTCAGCCTGTTTTTGGGACGAGGGGTGGTCAGTTTGGTTACTGCTTTGGCTGTGTTTAGCTGGCCGGAAACTGCCCGATTGATTCGAGGACAAACTCTCTCCCTTAAGCGAGAAGAGTTTATTGAGGCCAGCCACTCTCTGGGCATTAGTCCATTACGCCAAGCGCTCAGGCATATTTTGCCCAATTTGGCTGCACTCATTGTGCTGAGTGCCACAATCACTATTCCCCGAGCTATTTTAACCGAGTCAACGCTCAGCTTTATTGGTCTGGGGGTAGAACCTCCGCTCAGTAGTTGGGGGACGCTCGCCAGTGAAGGCTGGCAGCTGGTTCGCATTGCCCCTCACTTGTTGATTATCCCGAGTCTTTTTATTGTCATCAGCATGATCGCCTTCAATATTTGGGGCGAACGACTTCGAAAATCCTACAATCCCAAAAGTCAG
>CAZZIY010000020.1:0-15836 GCA_964654525.1 uncultured Vampirovibrionales bacterium
TGTTGAAAAAAGGATTTTAAAAAGAAAAAGTATTTTAAAAATAGTCTATAAAGCCGGCAGAAGAGACGATTGTGCTACCCTTTAATAAAACCGATTTGCGCTTCTTTATACTTGATGAAAGACCTTTAGCCTTGTTCATTACGGATAAATCTGAACGCCAGCGACCGGATTACCCCAGTGGAAAGCCTTACCGTCTCTATGGCGATTACTTAAGGCAGCGTTTTGGTTGTAGGGTCTATAAGGTTACTTTAGATGCAGGCTTTACGTGTCCTAACAGAGACGGCACCAAGGGTTCTGGGGGCTGCACGTTTTGTGATGATACCGGGTCGTCCTCTCGGGCGCAGAACCGCCGGGATTCGCTCACAGAGCAAATTCATAAGAATATCGAACGCCAGCGGGCTCGCTTTAAGGCAGAGAAATTTATCGCCTACTTCCAGTCATATACCAACACCTATAGTCCTGTTGAACGTCTAAAACGATTGTATGACGAAGCAATGTGCGCACACCCGGATGTGATAGGCATGTCCATTTCTACTCGTCCTGATTGTGTGGATGCTGAAAAGCTTGCCTTAATTGCAAGTTACCAGACCCCGAATAACTATATTTGTGTTGAATACGGGATGCAGACCGTCCATGACCGGACGCTGAATTTACTCAACCGGTGTGAAACCCATGCGGACTTCTTAACCGCCTTTCAACTCAACCAGTCATTCGCCCTAGATCACTGTATTCATGTGATTTTAGGACTTCCAGGAGAATCTTGGGAAGATCAAATGGAAACTGCTGCTTGTCTGGCAGCCCTTAAGGTACAAGGGGTTAAAATTCATTTGCTGTGTGCAATGGAAAATACCCCGATTGCCGAAAGCTACCTTCGGGGCGAGTGGCAACCCTTGGAGCAAGAGGCCTATGTCTCTTTGATTGTCGATTTTATGGAGCGTTTGTCCCCAGACACAGTAATTCACCGGGTGGCGGGAAATGGTCACCATCAGCATGTGGTGGCTCCTTTGTGGTTACAACGAAAACTGGAAATTATGAACGAGATTGATGCTGAATTCACTCGTCGCGGGACGTATCAGGGCTATCGGTTTTCCAATTAGACACGAGTTTGATATCCGAAGGGCTGGCCTAAGAAACGCATGAAAAGTGCTTTTCAGTCTTATTTGCGAAGAAATGTTACAAAATTGAGATGACATGATTGAAAATTGTCAAAAGTGTCTATATCATAAAAATATACAAAAGAAATATTTATTCCTCGCTTTATAATCACTTTATTGATATTCGGGTTTTGTTTTCTGAGCATTTGTTTCGTCGTTGCGTCCAGTTACATCAATCTTACCCATTTCCCTTTTAGATAGGACATTTGGAAAGATTATCGACTAGAGAGTTTATTTCGGCCCAATGGCCGTTGATACCGTTTTACACGCCACACACCACAAGACCACACACACTTCAATCAGAGACCATGTGAATCGGGGCATTGCCCCCAACTCGTTGTCTGCGTTAAAGCCTGGTAGCACGCTCGTGTTCACCCATTGGTATTTAGCCTGCAACCTGGGGGCTTGCTTTTTCTTTTTTCATTCGGGGTTCTGTATGACGCGTGTGCTTCGTCATTTTCTTCGTTTTTTTGCTTGCTGCTTATTTTTAGTTACTCGCTAATTCATGTTTGTTTTATGAGGCACAGACAGAGAATTTAGCAAAGTTTGCCCATGCTGAATAGACAAGGCTTGTTCATTTAGCAGTATCCCTGTTATGGAAGTGGGGACGGGCGTCACGCGCGGATTCGCGCATTTCGTTGTCGTCGTATCAAGGAGGAAAAATACGGATGAGAAGAGCGTCTACACTGTCATCGTCCAAATTACCCCATCGTCACTTCTCACACGAGAGTTTCGCGCAAGCGCACGATGGTTTCTTTTCGGGTGGCTTTATTGCTACAGCCGGTGTTGAGACAGAACCTCTGACTTGTGAAGCAGAAGTTCGTGTTTTGGAAGAGGCGACCGTTCAATATTTGCGCCAAATTGGCGTTAAATCTCAATTAGTCAGTGCGGCAGAAGAAATAGCACTGGCCAAACGAATTGAGCAAGGTGACTTAAATGCCAAACGAAAACTCATTCAAGCCAACTTAAGACTAGTCGTGAGTATCGCTCGACGTTATGCTGGACGGGGTGTCGATTTCCTCGAACTCTTGCAAGAAGGCAATGTGGGGTTGATTCGTGCGGTTGAAAAATTTGATCACCGACGGGGCTTTCGTTTTTCAACCTATGCCACCTGGTGGATTAAGCAAGCTGTAGGCCAAGCATTTTCAGACTATGATCGCTCAATTCGCTTGCCTGGACATGTTCTCGATGCGATGAATAAACTAAAAAAAGCCAGGGAACAGTTTCTAGAAACTCACGGCCAGCTTCCTGCAGATGCCGAACTGGCCAACATCACGGGGATGTCTCTTAAGAAGGTACAACACCTTACAGTAATGGCTCAAAAAACGGTGAGCCTGGAATCAGAATCCGTGATGAAAGACGGTAATACACAGACACTGGCCGAAACACTCGAGGATGAGAGCCCCTCCATTGAAGCACTTTTTTTCCAGGAGAATGCTAGAAAAATGCTTCATCTAGCACTGTATCAGACCCTTCTGCCTCGAGAACGCGATGTTCTTCGCCAGCGATACGGTCTTGAGGAGGACGGTCGAAATCCTGAGCAAGCGCAAGAAAATCCAAATGCCCGATCATCGTCCTCCAAAAAGAGGACCTTGGATGAAATTGGCCGGCAGTATGGAGTAACCCGCGAATGCATCCGTCAGACTGAGATACGGGCAATTCAGAAACTGCGTGAATCGGTTTTTCTCAAACAAATTATGGATTAATACCGAGATCTTATTGATATAATTTTTATTGTGGACTATTCTAACGTTTAGTCCACTTATTTTTTGAGTGGATCTTTTTTGATTTCATGCCGTTTTGTTTGTTTTTGCATTTGCTTTATTGTCGTCGTTGGAGGTAGCCGTGCCACATGTCCCCATCTGGGAAGAATAAACTGGGGCGTCCTGAGGAGGAAGCGAACCCGTCCCCAGCACAACAAGAGTTTACGAATCTGCTCCAGCGATTTGATTACGCTTTTAAGCGTGGCGACATTGTCAAAGGCATTGTGGTCTCCTACGAGTCCAATGGCGCTTTGATTGATATTGGTTCGAAAACAGCGGCCTACATCTCGCTCAAAGAATTATCCTATCCACCGCCGGCGTCGCTTTCAGAAGCTCTCACCATTGGTGAGGAGTATGAATTCTTTATTCTCCGTAATGAGGATGAAGAAGGGCAGTTCCAGCTTTCACGTAAACGTGTGTTCCAAGCACAAACCTGGCAGCGCTTGGAAGAAATGATGAACAATGATGCCGTCGTTGAATGCACGGTCTCTTCAATCGTTAAAGGTGGTTTACTGGTCGATGTCATGGGGCTTCGCGGCTTTGTTCCCTCAAGCCATCTGCGTGTCAGAGACTCCTATGAGTCGTTACTAACCCAAAAACTGCCCCTGAAAATCCTGAGTTTAGAGCAGCAAAACAACAATATCATTCTGTCGCACCGTAAAGTGGTGGCCGAACAAATGGCAGAACAGCGCAGTAAGCTGTTTGGCAACCTTACGGTTGGCGACATTATTGAAGGTGACGTCGTTCGCCTGACCGAGTTTGGTGCTTTTGTTGATCTGGGCGGAGTCGATGGACTCCTTCCGCTATCTCAGATGTCCTGGCGCTGGGTTGAACATCCTGCCGATATTCTCAAAGTCGGCGAAAAGGTGAAAGTCGAAGTGATCGGGATTGATACCGATAAACAACGCGTCAGCCTTTCAATCAAAAGCCAGTTCAATGATCCTTGGGTCGAGGTCTCTAACCAGATCAAATTAGGCGATGATGTGGAAGGTACACTTACGCGTCTGAAGCATTTCGGCGCTTTTGTCGAGGTGTTCCCTGGTGTGGAAGCGCTTCTGCCGAGTAAAGACTTAATGGAACACGAACAAAAGCAAGGGAAAAAGCTTGAGCCCGGTGAGAAAATTCACGTTTTTGTGGTGAAATTCCACCCTCAAGAGCGACGGATCTCCCTCAGCTTCACACCGCTGACGATGGAGTCGCCTCAAAACGATTTTCCGCCTCGTTCCATGGCCTCAACGGATTAAGTTTCTTAATATTCAGACATAAAATCCCCTTTGAGAACAATTGTTGTTCTTGAGGGATGTTAATATGGGTGTCCATTTAGGCAATATTTAGGCGATCTGATTCTTGCCATCTGCTTACTCGATTAACCACAGGAGGGGAACGTGAGCGTTTCCTCGGTATTGCCAAAAGAGCTTTCTCAAAAGCAGAGGGGCGTTGCATTGCGTGATAGTGCATTGCCCGATCAGGGCTATTTGGTAGACCCTATTACAGCGAAAGAAAAAAACATCCATCACGTTCCAGTCGACAGAATTCTGGACTACAGTATGCTGGATCATGCTTTGCACCGAATGAGAACTATTGGGTGGACTCTGCCACAAGCTGTGGTTAAAGGACTTAAGGGTGATAGTGATTTTACGTTTTCCGATTTTCTTCTGGTGGCCAAGATTCCGTATTACTTGGGCGGGCTTTTTCTAGTCGGTAGTTTTCTGGCAGCTGGAAAGAATAAAGTACCGGCCAGTCGGATTGGCGCTGGAGTGGCCTTGTATTATGTGGGTATTGGGCTGGCAAATTGTGCGATTAATTTGTTATACCGCCTCAAGTACGGAGTCGATCTCAATTTAAAATACCGAAGAGCTGACGGTCGAGTAGAAAATGTGTTTGCCAGTGCTGATTTTCCTCGATTTGACTTGCTGATGCCGGAACATTATTCAAAAATGGGCAAAAAAATGGGGATCCCGCCGTATTTGGCCGATCAAAGAGAGGCCATTCACGAGCAACTGCGGCAAATTATCAGTGGCTCACGTGGATTAAAACTATTACTGGGTAATACATTGGCAGCGGTGGGTGCTGGTTTTATCGCCCGTAGTGATGCGTGGGGAGCTGTTTTTTCTCCTCAGGGAGTTCTGAGAAGGATTTGGACACAATCCGGGGAAGGTAATATTTGGCAGCGAGTCAGACGGACAGTAACGCATTTGCAAAGTCTGTTGGAGATGGGTTTTAAAGGGGCACTTGCCCCCAGTGCCTCTGGCCTTCAAAAATACACATTGCTGGGATTACTGGCAGTGACGGCTTACAGCGTGTATCAGGTGATCACCTCAGTTCATAAGCCCAAATATCAACCATCGGGGGCCTCAATTCATACGCCTTTGATTTCACACGATCTTGAGTACAACCGGGGGCAGCTATTCCAACAGTTTATTCAGGCGCGTCGTGTCACTGGAGGGAAGTTGAAATGAGTCTTTTTCAGCCTTCTAGTCATCCTCTCAACCAACCCTCTTATCATTATGCTCGTTTGGTTCCGCCCAAGCCTTTAACCGAGAGAGTGATACAGCCCGTTTTACAAGGGCCTGGATTACTGTCTCAATCCGTCAGACGTCATACAGCCAACGACTATCAACTGGCTCAGCTTAATGACTCACTGCGTCTTGGCGGTGGGGCTTTGCTTGCCACGCTGGCGACACTGGCAGCGACGTCTCCTATTATTGGGGTGGGTGAATTTTTAGGATTTGCCACCTGGTTTGCCGCGATGGGTATCACCCCAAAAATTCTCAGTGCCTTGGTTCGCCTGCGCACAGGGGTTAACTTGGATCAGGAGTATCTCAATAGCCAAGGGGAGCGAAATCCACTGTTTAAAGATCCCAAATATCTGCCCTTGCACATGTTGAGCGATGAAGAAATTGAACGGGTGGCCAGGCGTCTCAAGCTGCCGCCCACCAAAACGAGAATCCAGCGCCGTGAACAAGTAGAGGAGACGATGCGCCGGATTTCTGTTCAGGCTCGTACCTGGTGGATGCTGGTTGCTGGTCCTGCCACCCCGGTTATTTCTGGCCTGATTTGTGATCGTCTAGAACAGCCAGTCAAAATAGCCATTCAACAGATCCGTCAACTATGGTTAGACCGCGCAGTAACTGAGGCTGCTCGAAAAAATCCGAGTCGACTGGTTGAATCACTCAACCGTGCAATAGAGACCGCTATTGGTGAGGTTCCTAATGCCAAGCTAACCTTATGGTGGCAGTCTTTCGGAGCTAGAGCTACTCATGCACTGGGCTTGGATAAAGATCTGAAACCAGGGGAAGTTCTGGGTAGGCAAAGCGATGCGGTTTTAGACCGGATTACAGATTACCTGTCTAAGCTCTCAAATTCTGCCGAAGAGCGTCAGGCGCTTCGAGAACGTTTGAGTCATTTTGCACACGAAGATGTTGTCTTAGAAGGCCTCAAGCACCGGGTGGAAGATCAGTTAACCGCAGTGGCCCCGTTGCTCAACGGACATCACCCAGGCCTGCATCATCCAGGTCTGATAGCTGAAAAACGAGCCTTTCTCAATCAACGTATCCAAAATGCCCAATCGACCGTCGCACATTATCATCGTTTGATAGAGCGGATACTCGAAGGGCCGGTATCCTCGGCCGAACTCAAGCAAATGCTTACGCTGAGTAATGTGGGTGAACTGCAACGAATGGTGCAAGAGGGTCAGTGGCTCAGCGCCCGTCGGGCTATTGGTTCTAAGGCACTGGCGGATAAAGTGTTGACCAGCATGAGAGCGGGTCGTTTTGCAGAAGCTTCCGCGTTGCTGGGTGATGGTCCGGGACATCATTTGTTGATATCACTGAAACAACAGATGCTAAGAAGACGATGGCGCTTTAGAATGCTGGGTGTTGTGGGCGGTGGTCTCCTACTGGCAACGACTATTTATACGCAATGGTTTATGGGACGCGTGCCTAAGCCGTCTAACACGCCGTGGAAACCGGCAACGCAGCATACCGGCGGAGGGCCAAAGTCATGATTGGATATTATGCCTCACCCCAAACAACCGCAATGCAGCCATACCCACAGGCTTTTCAGACAGGCCGTTACTGGCCTTCTGTAACCGCCTCTGCTCTAACCGGACCTTCTCAAGATTATTTTCAACCGAAGCAATCTCAATCACTGCCGATGTCTCAACCAGTACCCGCGACTCAACCTCTCTCTCTTAAGCCCTCACCAAAGCCTGTGTGGCAAAATCAGCTGAAAACACTCTTTCAAAACAAAGAGGCGATTGTCTATGCCCTTCATCTGCGTACCTTTGGGGCTTTTGACTTGAATCAAGACGGAAAAATTACTGTTGAAGCGGACGAAAGCGGTACATTCCTCTCTGCCATTGCCCGTCTGGATGAACTAAAGGCTATGGGTGTCAATGCCGTTCACCTGCTGCCCATTACGCCCATCAGCAAGACACGCCGCTTGGGCCGGGCGGGAAGTCCCTATGCTCCAAGTGATTACCATTCCCTCAACCCAGAGTATGCCGATCCCAAGTCTCCTCTCAGTTTAATAGATCAGGCCAGAGCCTTTGTGGATGCTGCTCACAAACGGGGTATCCACGTCATGGTAGATGTCCCCAGTTGTGCCTCCTATGACATGGCTGAAACCAACCCTGCGTTGATCAAACTAGATCCGCAAACGGGACGTCCTCTCACCCCGCACAATTGGGTGGATATTTTGATGTTTCAAAATGACAAGGAACTCCAGAACTACTATGAAGGCTTTTTCGATCTCATGGCCAATCAGGTTGGGGCAGATGGCTTTCGAGTGGATGTTGCTCGGGCTCGCCCTCCCTGGTTCTGGAAGCACTTTATCGATAAGTTCCCCAACCATGCCTGGCTGGCCGAAAGCTATGTGCAAGAGGATCAATCTCCCCTGCCCAACATCCCACGGGATATTCCCGAGCATTTGCTGAAAATTGGGTTTGATTCCATTTACGGGCAATTCCATATCTTTCCAGAAATGGGGAGTGCATCCGCCTACCAGCAGTATCTGGTAGACGGGCACAGTATGCTAACACGAGCCGGGATTGGAAAGTCTTTTATTGGCTCATTCTTAACCCATGATGACCCGAGCTTGATGCCCCGAGGTGGCGTGACGATGAGCTTCTTAGTTTCTGGACTAATGGCCATGCAGCCATGGACCAATCCTTATATTCTGGATGGGTTTACCACCGGATATGAGAAGCCTTTTGATATTTTTAACTTTGCACAACGTCCACAAGGCAGACACCCAGAGATTGGTCGTTATTTAACCGCGATGTTCCGTTTGCGGCAGCAGTATTTACCCGTGGTGACACAGGGTTTGTATATTCCGATCCCTGTTTACAATGCCAAACATCCTCAAATTATTGCGTTTGCCCGTCATCATCAGGGAAAAACCCTCTTAATTGTTGCTAATAAAGATGTCAATGCCCGTCATAGTGGAACACTGTTTGTGCCTTCATTGCAACAGAACCAACCACTACAAGATTTAGCTCCCGCTACGGGTAAATCTAGTCAGTTTATGGTGGAAAATAACCAGCTCCAAGTCGATTTGGGGCCAGGTCGTTTTCACGTGTTTGAGGTAAATACGCCAAATCTGCCGTTAAGTCTGCCAGGGTATCGCTAACAAGTTGGGTTTCTAATCTCATCAAGCTTGCCGTTGAGCTTGCTGTGATGCATTCCGTAACTGGCGTAAATAATACTGCCGACCAGAAACCATACGGCTAGACGAACCCAGGCCTCAATTGGCAGGCTGGTCATCATCACTATGCAACCCGCAATCCCCAAAAAGGGTATCCAGGGCAGTCCGGGACAGTTAAACCCCGCATGTGTATCCCCAGAAGGGACCATATGGGCGTGAATCCGAAACAGGGAGTATCCGATTCCTCCTGTCAAGGCTAACAGAATCACGTAATAAGCAGTGAGTAAATTAGAACGCCAGGCAAGGACCAGCGCGATCAGGCAGGCAATCAGGAGCAAGACCCGGAAAACAGGGCGCTGAAACCATAGGCTTGTTTTCAAAGGGACTGGCACTGTGGCATCCGCTGGGGTTTGTCTGAGAATTAACACACTGGCACAGACCACCACAAAGGCAAAGAGCGTACCAATATTGACCATTTGAGCCAGTGTCTCAAGTGGAAAATAAATGGCCAAGAGACTCGCAACTGATCCGGTCAAGAGAGTGGCATTCCATGGCGTACCGTGACAGGGGTGAATTTTGGCAAACCAAGGGAAAAAGAGTCCGTCTCGGGCCATTGAAAAATAAATACGGGGTTGTGAAAACAAGAGAACCAGTACAATCGAAGTGAGTCCGGCAAAAGCACCTAAGCTCACAATACTTTCGGCCCACACCATTCCTCTTTTGGCAAAAGCAACGGCCAGAGGCGCACTGCGGTTAAGCTCATCCAGAGATACCATTCCGGTTAATACGGCTGCAACGGCAATGTACAAAATCATACAGATGCTAAGAGAGGCAATAATCCCAATCGGAAGGTCTCTCTGTGGGTTGAGTGTCTCTTCTGCGGCAGTCGAAACCGTATCAAAGCCAATATAAGCAAAGAAGATCATCCCTGCCGCGGTGAGAACCCCCTGAAAACCAAAAGGCATAAAAGGAAGCCAGCGATCGGGCTGCACACACCACATGCCAATAAAGATGACCGCCAGGATGGCCGCCACTTTGATACTGACAATCACCGTATTGACCCGTGCCGATTGCTTAACGCCCAGACCGAGTAGGAAGGTCATCGCCATAATCATTAAGCCGGCAAGCAAGTTACTCCCCTCTGTGGCGCTGTTACAGAGCCACTCTGGCAGCGTAATCGAAAAGCTATGGGCCAGTTGGGCAACGTAGCCACTCCAGCCTCTGGCCACGGCTGCTGCCCCAATGGTGTATTCCAGGACAAGATCCCAGCCAATCACCCATGCACAGAACTCCCCCAGTGAGGCGTAGGCGTATGTGTATGTAGAGCCTGCCACAGGAATTCGAGAGGACAGTTCTGCGTAGCATAGGCCGGCAAAAATACAGGTAATCCCGGCGAGCAGTAATGAAATAATTACGGCAGGGCCGGCTTTTAGCGCGGCAATTCCTGTTAAGACAAAAATACCGGTTCCAATAATGGCGCCCACTCCCAACATCGTCAGATCAACAGCGGATAGGCAACGCTGAAGTCTCTCAATGCTATGGGGACTATCGCTTTGAGAGCCATTTTCCAGAGCTTCTTGCTCTGAAAGCATTTGAGTGATGGGTTTCACCCGTGTCAGGGCTTGCCATACTGAATTCAAGCAAGAATCTCCAGTTAATTTGGAGGGAAAATAAAAAAACGAGCCAAAAAATTAGCCAAAAAATTAGACAGTGGCTGAAATTGCTTTTATTGCCGCTAAAGCTTCTTCAGGTTCCATTCTGACGCGGTAATTCACATCGGCGTAACTGGCAACAATCTTGCCGTTAGGTGCAATCACAAAAGTCCCTGGAACAGGTAGTGCCCACTTTCCAACACTTTGGATATTGGGAAGGTCATGCCCCAGTTCGGTATACAGGTCTTGGAGGTAATCGGGTAGCTCAAACAATAAACCAAAGGCTTGGGTTACTTTGCCGTCTGTGTCGCTGAGGACAGGGTAGGCTAGTTCATTCTTCTCTTGCGTGGAAAGGGTCTCATCGGGTGATTGCAAAGAAATAGCCAAGAGTTGTCCACCGGCTTTTTCAATCTCAGGGAGAAGGCGCTGGTAGGCCCGTAGCTCTAGATTACAATAGGGGCACCAACCACCACGGTAAAAAACAACAACGGCAGGGCCACGGCTTATCACGTTTTCCAGAAAGACAGTGTTTCCTGTGGCATTGGGGAGGTTGAAATTGGGGGCAGTATCACCCACCTTGAGGACATTTTTGAGCACCTGCTTTTCGCTCAGTTCGACATCGGCGCGGGCCATAATGGCTGCTTTTTCAGCAGGAAAATTGGCCAAAAAATATTGGCGAAATTCTTCCAGTTCATCTCCCAATTTATTTCTGAGTGTCATAAATCAAGTACTCCTTTTCGTAAATCTTAGGCCTTGGGAGGCGTGGTCATTGCTTCAGCGGATAAAATTTTATCTAATACATCCTCAGTGACCAAATTACCTGCCTTGTCTTTGGCTTGTAGTTCAATCACGGCTTCTCGTACGGTTTTTCCTTCTTTATTGACCTTTTTGGCAACTTCAGCCGCGGCGGCATAACCAATAACAGGATTCAGCGCGGTGACCATTTGAGCACTGTTGAGCAGGCGGTCCATCGCAATTTTCTCATTGGCCACAATGCCGTCAATCAGTTTGCTGGAGAAAACCGGAAGCGCATTGGTGAGAATGGTCATGGATTCTGTCATTTTCAACAAAATCGTTGGCATCATCACGTTCAGTTGGAGCTGTCCGTTTTGCACACACAGTGAAATCGTGTGGTCGTTGCCTTGCACAATGTAGGAGAGTTGATCCATCAGCTCAGGATAGATGGGATTGACCTTGCCAGGCATAATCGAGGAACCTGGTTGCCAGTCAGGAATGGAAATTTCGGCCAGTCCAGTTCGCGGACCGAAAGAATAAAGCTTGATATCGTGGGCAATTTTTTCAAGCTCGAGGGCCAAACTACGCAACGCAGCAGAGTAATCACCAAATAACCCGAAAGAACTGGTGGCCTGGAAGTAATCACGGGTTTGTTTTAGGGCAAAGCCGGAGTACTCGGCCAGGTATTGAGTTACTTTTTCTCGGTATAAGGGATGGGTATTGAGTCCTGTGCCCAAAGCGGAAGCCCCTAGGCCAATGTTATAGAGGCGCTGGCTAGCATGGATAACGTTATCTTTGGCATCGGCTACCGCATTGGCATAGGCGCCGAGTTGTTGGCCGAGTGTCAGGGGGACGGCATCCTGCATGTGGGTGCGCCCAGGAATTAAAAAGGTGTTATACTCCTCACTTTTTTTGCGTAAGGCGCTTTCAAAGGCTTCAATGGCTTGAATCAGGGGACCGTGCATTGACAAAAAAGTTAACCGCATCATCGTGGGGGTGACATCATTGGTGGATTGACCGTAATTGACGTGGTCGTTGGGATTGACTCGGTACTCCCCTTTTTTACCGCCGAGTAGCTCGGTGGCCCGGTTGGCAATCACCTCATTGGCATTCATATGATTGGACGTACCTGTACCGCCCTGGTAAACATCGACAATAAAAGAATCATTGAATTTACCGGCAATCAGCTCATCGCAGGCTTTGATCATTGCTTCACCCAAAGCTCGGTTGTTCTCAGCATTTTGCTTGTCGAGTAAACCCAGTTCCATATTGGTTTTGGCTGCTGCTTTTTTAATCCATCCAAAGGCACGAATGGCCACAGGATAAGCACGAGCAGGAGTAACACCAGAAATAGGGAAGTTTTCGTGCCCGCGTAGTGTCTGAATACCGTAATAGGCATCAGCAGGAACGTCCTTAAAGCCTAAAGAGTCTTTTTCTTGCCGGGTGAGAGGTTGATGTTCAACGGGTGTGGCAGTGGTCATAGTGTCCAAGTTCCTCTTGCAAGTTTTTTTATACTTTGGATGAAAAGCGTCCCTGTATTCTAGCGAAAACTCTCGCTGAAATCAGCCATGAAGCAATCAAGTAAGAAGCAATTAAGGTCAGTGCTTTGTTTTCATTTGTGTTATTCACCGGTTTGCGTTTTAGTATCTAGCACACTCAAACCCAGTTTGACGGGTCCGGTTTTGCTATATGGAGCTTCTATGAATGAACACATCAACTCCCCCGCTCTTTGATACCCAATTGCCTGATACCCATTTGCCAGAGATTCAAGATGGCTACTCTGCGGCACGACTCTTTCAATCAGGTCGTGGCTATACCTACGATGATTTGATTTTACTCCCTGGTCATATCAATTTCTCTGTGGATGATGTGCTGCTAGAAACGCAGCTTACCCGAGATTTGCGGATTAAAATGCCGCTGCTCAGTTCGCCGATGGATACGGTCACTGAGTCTGAGATGGCAATCGGAATGGCACTGTTGGGTGGAGTTGGTGTGATTCATTACAACAACTCGATTGATGCTCAACAAGGCGAAGTGCGTAAAGTTAAACGCTATAAAAACGGATTTATCACAGATCCCCTGGTGCTTAGCCCAAATCACCGACTGAGTGATATCGATACGATTAAGCAGCAATTTGGCTTTTCAGGTATTCCCATTACTGAAAACGGTCGGATGGGCTCTAAGCTACTGGGCATTGTGACCAACCGCGATATTGATTTTGTCCAAGACCGCAGTCTGACCTTGGCGCAAATTATGACAACCGACCTGGTGATGGCCCATGAGCCTTGTACCCTGGAAGAGGCCAACCAGATTTTGAAAGAGAGTAAGAAGGGAAAACTCCCAATCGTCAATAAAAACGGGGAGTTGGTGGCATTGATCTCCCGAAATGACTTGAAAAAGAACCGGGATTTTCCGTTTGCTTCAAAAGACGCCAATAAGCAGCTTTTGGCTGGAGCCGCTATCGGTACGCGTCCCGAAGATAAGGAAAGACTTGAAGCACTTGTCGAAGCGGGTGTGGATCTCGTCGTCTTGGATTCGTCACAGGGTGACTCTATCTATCAAATTGAGATGCTTCGCTTTATTAAAGAGCGCTATCCCTCTCTGCAAGTGGTGGCCGGTAATATTGTGACCACAGCTCAGGCCCAGCACCTGATAGAAGCCGGGGCAGATGCCTTGCGTGTGGGCATGGGTGTTGGCTCTATCTGTACCACGCAAGAAGTCACTGCGGTGGGAAGAGCGCAAGCAACGGCGGTATATAATACAGCCAAATATGCCAAACGATTTGGGATCCCCGTGATAGCCGATGGTGGTATCTCATCCATTGGGCACATTGTTAAAGGTCTTTCTGTGGGTGCTTCTGCTGTGATGATGGGCTCTATGCTCGCTGGCACAGAAGAAGCCCCGGGTGAATATTTCTACAAAGACGGGATCAGGCTTAAAAAATACCGCGGCATGGGCTCCATTGAAGCGATGGCCTCTGGAAGCGCCAAACGATATTTTAGCGAAGGCGAGCGTGTGCGCGTGGCACAAGGCGTTTCTGGAACAGTGATCGACCGAGGCCCCCTCCACCGTTTCATTCCTTACCTGGTACAAGGGATGAAACATGGGTTTCAAGATCTGGGTTGTGCCAGTATTCAACAATTACACACGGCTCTGTATGGTAACCAATTGGCATTTGAACTCCGCTCACCAGCTGCGCAAGTTGAAGGCGGTGTTCATAACCTCTATAGCTACGAAAAAACCATGGTTTAAATGGTTTTTGTTAATTTAAGCTATACCAAACCACAATAAGCATCACGAGTTTTTAACTCTTAGGCAAATGCGTTGAAGCCGCCGCTGCCTTTTTGGTTGGGATTACCAAACTTCACAGCATCGGCTGTCGCTGTTTGGGCACCAAAGAACTGGGATAATTGACCCCGCATCGTGGTGAATGCCGTGTTGGTGGTATTGTTTGCAGGCCGCGCAGAGGAGTTGGCGGTGGCTGCTGAAGAAATGGTTGTGAGATTCATAGTAACCTCTATACCCCCAAGGTAAGTGATACATACATACGTGACTACTAACTAGATATCAACTACACGAAACCGGTCTGCCATAACCGGGTGACTTCATAAAAGCTTAAGAGTCACACATGCATAAACGCGTTTTCTTCTGGGTTTGTGTTAGAGGATGAAGAAATTCTAAAGGGCTTGTTACATTCTGTTACAAAATGGGATTTACTAGCCTTTTAGTATATGGCGGGCGATCACCATTCGTTGGATCTCAGAGGTGCCTTCCCCAATTTCGCATAGTTTGGCATCGCGGTAATACCGTTCCACGGGGAAATCTTTGGTGTATCCGTAGCCACCGTGGATTTGTATGGCAAGAGAGCTAGCCTTCATCGCCACTTCAGAGGCAAAGAGTTTGGCCATAGAAGCTTCTTTGCCAAAAGGCTGCCCCGCAATTTTGAGCCTGGCTGCGTTATAAACCAAATGACGAGCCGCTTCTGTTTCCATCGCCATATCGGCCAGCATAAATTGGATGGCCTGAAACTCACTAATGGCTTTGCCAAACTGTTTACGCTCTTGAGCGTACTGCAGAGCCTTATCCAATGCGCCTTGGGCAATGCCAACCCCGAGTGCGCCAATGGAAATTCGCCCACTGTCTAAGGTTTGCATAAAGTATTTAAAGCCGCGTCCCTCTTCACCGATCAGGTTTTCGGCAGGAACTACCGCGTTGTCAAACTGAAGCGTACCCCAGTCTGAACCGCGCATGCCGAGTTTTTCGTCTTTCGCGCCAAGTGAAAATCCAGGGGTGTTTTTTTCAAACACAAAGGCGCTAATGCCCTTGGTACCGGCCCCTTTTTCTGTCAGCGCGGTGGCGATAAACACATCGGCATAGTTGGCGTTGGTGATGAATATTTTGGCGCCATTAAGGATGTAATTATCTCCTTGGCGCACGGCTGTTGTTTGGGTCCCACCCGAATCACTACCTGCATTGGGCTCAGTTAAACCGTAAGCACCCAGGCACTGCCCGCTGGCTACGCGACTGAGATACTTCTGTTTTTGGGCTTCGTTTGCAAACATTGATAAAGGCAGGCAGACCAAGGATGTGTGGGCGGCAAAACTTAGCGCGGTTGAGGCACATACTCGGGCAAGCTCCTCAACAGCGATGGCATAGCTGAGATAATCAGCCCCGCCTCCCCCATAGGTCTCAGAAATGGGGAGACCCATTAAGCCTAATTCAGCCATTTCTTCAAAGGTTTCTACGGGGAAACGGCAATTTTTATCAATTTCTGCTGCCCTGGGCTCCACTTTGGAAAGGGCAAAATCGCGAACCATATCGCGTATCATACGTTGCTCTTCGGTCAGACCCCACTTGTCACGGGCAACATCAATGGTCAAGGTCAT
>CAZZIY010000021.1:0-15749 GCA_964654525.1 uncultured Vampirovibrionales bacterium
GTATCAGGAGGCTCGGAATTCAATGGATTCTCTTTAGGATCTGTTTTCACGTACATGCCCGCATTGCACACGTCCATAATGTTATATACACAGGGAGATTTGGCGAGATAGGTTTCCATCATCCCTTTGAGATCCGCCTCACTGACACCGATGCCCAGTAAATTGAGGATAGGGCCGTCTTTTATACGGATTGTATGACCGGAATAATAAATTAAGACTTCGGCTTTCTCATTGCCCGGATAGCTCAACTGCTTGCTAAGCCAAGTCATGCCCGCCATGGTCTGCATAAAATCTGCACTGTCAAAGCGCATAATATGGCTTTGGGGTAGGCCGTAAGTTTGTTTGAGTGTGGTTTCCATATGATTGAGGTCAGCTACAAATGATTTGTCCCCGTCTTGAGCCAAAAGTAACGCAAAACGAGGGGGGTGTTCTTTTTTAAGCCATCCGCTCAGTGTTTTGGACGTTTCAGTGGGGTGTTGCGTACGATCCCACCACCCAATCGAACTGAGTCGGTGATGGGCTTCTTCAAATCCAGAGGCGCTTTTCAGTTGCTCTAAAAGGCGGTTGGTGTAAACGCCACCACTATCCCCGCCGTATGATTTTTCACTTCGGGTGGAAGAAGCAAACACCTTCACATTGGCAGGTGTCCAGTCGATGTTATCGATAATTTCGGGCGGGTTCGTGTCATCTGGTGCTAAGGTATTCGGTCTATTACTGCTGATACAGCCACTGGCCAGAGTGCTGGCAAGCAATGCCGTGCCACTGAGAAACTTTTGTAAGCCCTTTGGCCGTCTGTTGGCGGGTACCGGCCCTGAAAACTGGAGTGTCTGAAAAGAACCGGTGCTGGAACCGATGAATGAGTTGCTTTTTTTGGGGGTGTTGTTTTTAATCTGGCCAGGCAGACGCAAAACAACCCCGCCAGCAGTGACGTGGTGCATTGATTTTCCCCTACACGAGATGATTGGAATTCTACATTATAGTTGCCTAAAAATTAAAATACAATCTTTTGCGTTTATTTTTGGCGTTTACTTTTCTGCGTGCTGTCTGTTTGGGTTATCACTTCACTTGGCTTATAATGTCCGGGTTATTTCACACGCTTGTGTCAACGTAAGCGTGAGATTTTTATAGGAAAGGCGATACGGACACATGACTGCGGTGTTATCCCAAACTCAGTACGAAACCGTTGTGGGGCTGGAAGTCCACGTGCAACTTAAAACAGCCAGCAAGTTGTTTTGTGCCTGTGCCAATCACTTTGGGGATAAGCCTAACCAAAATACTTGTCCTGTCTGTCTTGCCTTGCCGGGGGTGCTGCCTGTTCTCAATGAACAAGCCCTGAATTTTGCTGTGCGTCTGGGACTGGCGCTCAACTGTCAAATTGCCACACACTCTAAATTTGACCGCAAGCAGTACTTCTACCCAGACTTGCCCAAGGCGTATCAGATCTCCCAATTTGATCGTCCCGTGTGTGAAAACGGATATTTGATGCTGAGCAACGGCAAAAAAGTGCGGATACTGCGGGCTCACATGGAAGAGGACGCCGGTAAATTGGTCCACTCTGGTGCAGATGGACTAGCCGGATCAGACTACAGCCTGGTGGATTTAAACCGTGCCGGAACGCCTCTGGTGGAAATCGTCTCGATGCCGGATATTTCCTCGGGCGAAGAGGCTCAAGAATACATGACTCAGATTCGCAACATTGTGCGCTATCTCGACGTCTGTGACGGCAATTTGGAAGAGGGCTCAATGCGCTGTGACGCCAATGTCAGCATTCGCCCTGTGGGACAAACGGAACTGGGCGTCAAGACCGAAGTGAAGAATATGAATAGCTTTAAGGCAGTCAGACGGGCGATTGAGTCTGAAGTGGAACGACAAATCCAGTTGGTCGAATCCGGTCAGCGTGTTGTTCAAGAATCTCGCCTCTGGAATGATGCCACAGGAACTACGATCACCATGCGGAGCAAAGAAGAAGCGCACGATTACCGCTATTTCCCAGAGCCTGATCTCCGCCCTTTAACGCTAGACCCTGCCTGGGTCGAGTCTATCCGTAAAGAACTCCCTCAACTCCCGGCACAACGGCTGGAAAAACTAACGCAAACATTCGGACTGTCTGAGTATGATGCGGGTATCCTGGTGGAGTTTAAAGAACTGGGTGATTTCTTCGAGGCCACCGCCGCCTTATGTCAAAACTACAAGGCTATTACCAACTGGTTGATGGGGGATATTACGGCGACGCTTAAAAACGAGAAACTCACCCTCGATCAAACCAAGTTGACCCCTCAGGCCTTGGCAGAGCTGATTAATCTGGTGGACGGCGCTACCATCAGCAATGCGATAGCCAAAAAGATTTTGCCAGAGTTAATCAACGCAGGAGGCTCTCCAGAAGCCCTTGTAAAAGAAAAGGGTATGGCCCAAGTCAGCGATGAAGCGGCGATTCGAGCAATAATTCAGCCTGTTTTGGATGCCAATCCGCAACAGTTGACAGATTACCGAGCGGGGAAAGACAAGCTGTTTGGCTTTTTTGTGGGCCAAGTGATGAAGGCTTCTCAAGGCTCGGTGAATCCAGAGATGTTGAATCAAATTCTCAAAGCGATGCTAGTGGGATCCTAGGAGACAGTAAGACAATGACTCTAAAAAAGACCATTAGAGACTGCACACACTGGGCGGGAAAGCGAGTGTTGCTTCGGGTAGACTTTAACGTCCCCCTGAACGCCAGTGGGGAGATTACCGACACCTCTCGAATTGAAGAATCGTTGCCCACACTAAAATACCTGCAAGAGGCTGGGGCTCGTATTATTTTGGTCAGTCACCTGGGCAGACCCAAAGGTACTGTGGTTGAATCGATGAGGCTGACCCCCGTAGCCGGATACTTGGCCGTAGTGTTGGGTGCTGCGTTTGTTGGCAAAACAGAGACTGTAGTGGGAGACGACGTTCAGACCCGTGTGCAAGCGCTGGAAGACGGAGAGATTTTGCTGTTAGAGAATGTCCGCTTTGAGCCCGGTGAGGAAGCCAACGAGGCAGGTTTTGCCAAACAACTGGCGGCACTGGCCGATGTGTATGTCAATGATGCCTTTGGAACGGCACACCGAGCCCACGCTTCAACTGAAGGGGTGGCCCATTATCTCTCTCCTGCCTTGGCTGGGTTTTTAATGGACAAGGAAATTCGTTCGCTCACTCCCCTGCTTCAATCGCCAGAGCGGCCCTTTACGGCCATCATTGGGGGCAGCAAAATTTCCAGCAAATTTGGCGTGCTCAGTTCGCTTCTCACCGTGGCTGATACGCTGGTGATTGGCGGTGGGATGATGTTCACCTTTTTGGCCGCTCAAGGCTTCGGTATTGGCAAATCTATGGTGGAACTAGACTTTGTGAGTAAGGCAGAAGCCCTGTTGAAACAAGCCAATGGGATGGGAAAACAGATTTGGCTCGGAGAAGACTTGATTGTTGCCGATCGTTTTGCCCCAGATGCGGCTACCCAGACAGTTTCTGTGTGTAGTATTCCCGGTGATATGATGGCACTGGATATTGGGCCAAAGTCTTGCGCTTCATTGGCTCCCATTATTGAGGCTTCTAAAACGATACTCTGGAACGGGCCGATGGGTGTGTTTGAGATGCCCGCCTTTGCGAGTGGGACCAAAACAATCGCAGAAACAGTGGCCCGTTGGACCCAAGAACACCATGGTTTTAGTGTGCTGGGTGGTGGGGATACACTGGCCGCACTCGAGCAATTCCACATTGGGCATGAGGGCTTTACTCACGTTAGTACCGGGGGTGGTGCCAGTTTGGAGTTTCTTGAAGGTATTACGCTTCCTGGAATTGCTGTTTTAGACGATGCGACTACCTTAATTACACGCTAGGTCGAATGGTAAACCAGTCTGAGAAAGTCATCCCGGAAAAATAGCCGATGGGCAGGCCGATTATCCAGGGATTGAGCATCTGCGGCAGGCTTTGCGGGAGCAGATCAAAGCTGGCAAAGTGAGAGGGTAGTCCGCTGAGCATGCCGTGCAGCTGGATATGATTGATTTCTATCCAGATCAGGCAGACAAATTGGGCAATGGAGAGACAGGCAGCTATAAAATAGGCCAAACTACGTTGATTGAGAAGACCTTCGTCGATAGGGATACGGCTAAGCACACCGCTAATGAATGCACTGAGTATAAACAACCCGATTTGCACACAGTCAGTATCGTAAAAGACATTTCTAAATACCAAGAAACCCACCCATTCCGTGATACAAAGCCAGGCAAAGGGGAGTATCATCAGGTAAATAAATATCCAAAGTAATTGCAGTCCGTCAAAAACGGGCTGTAATGATGGCTTTTGCTGTTTTATATAAGGCCCCATCAGCGCTTATTGCCTTGTATCACACCTGAGTGCTAGAGATTCTATACCCTGAAAACAGCATTTCTAAGCGTGATATTTATCAAGTAAATCGCCCCTCCTTTGTGTCAATGTCAATCCTTCAATCCCATGGGAAATAAGATAAATAGGATACCTCTGCTCTATGCCAGCTATCGGTGAGAAAGCCCCCTCATTTTCTTTACCCGATCAAAACGGGAAGACCGTTCAACTGTCTGATTTTTTGGGGTCTCCTGTCGTCTTGTTTTTCTACCCCAAGAGTTTTACGCCAGGCTGTACCCAGGAAGTCTGTAGTTTTCGGGATCAATTTGCCGTCTTTCAAGATGCTGGTGCAGCGGTGTTGGGAATTAGCGATGATTCCATAGACACACAAGCAGCCTTTGCGGCACAGCATCAGCTCCCATTCTTGGTCCTGAGTGACCGTAAGGGTCAGGTCCGTAAACTGTTTGACGTGCCTAAGACATTGGGTATACTCCCAGGCCGGGTGACGTATGTGATTGATGCACAGGGTGTTGTCCAGCACATTTTCTCCTCACAGTTGAATGTTGAAAAGCACATCCAAGAAGCGATTCACGTTATCACCAGCGGTCTTAATCAGTCATGACAGATTCTTCTAATAGGTCGAATGCTTCTAAAGCAAGTGGCGCCATATATGTTTTAACGTCGGTGAGTAAGACCTACCCCTCTCACCAAGTGCACGCGCTTTCTGAGGTGTCACTGAGCATTAATGCTGGAGAAAGAGTGGCCCTGATGGGTCCCAGCGGCTGCGGGAAAAGCACACTGCTCAATATTTTGGGGGCGATGGATCAGCCCTCATCAGGTTCTGTTCTGTTTGATGCGCTCAATTTGTCTGAACTCAATGATGATCAGTTATCACATATTCGGGCGACCCGTATTGGTTTTGTGTTTCAGTTTTTCAATCTTCTTTCTACACTCACGGTCAGTGAAAACGTGGCACTGCCGTTGGAGTTGCAAAGTAAACCAGATGCTGCAGCCAAGCAACGCGTCACAGCGTGCTTAAAAAAAGTAGGCATGGATCATCGGGCCTCTTTTTTCCCGTCACAACTCTCGGGCGGGGAAATGCAACGAGTGGCCATTGCACGGGCATTGATTATGCAACCAGAAGTGATCTTGGCTGATGAGCCTACGGGGAATCTCGATTCAGTCAACGGACAGAAGATACTTGATTTGTTAGAAAACCTCTGTAACGAGATGAAAATCACTCTGGTGATGGCTACACACAGTGATGAAGCCGCCAAAATTGCCACCCGGATTGTGCGAATGCGAGACGGCAAAATTGAATCTCTCTAGGAAGTAGCTTGATAATGATTGCCCGACTATGGACGCGTTTTATTCTGCGGTATGTTCGCCAGAATCTCTTTAGAACTCTGCTCACAGTGCTGGGGATTGCCCTTGGCGTAGGGATTTTGCTGGCAATCAATTTGGCCAACCACACGGCACTGGCACAATTTCAAGATAGCCTGAACCGAGTCAGCGGTGCAACCACCATG
Organism: uncultured Vampirovibrionales bacterium; assembly: GCA_964654525.1. GTDB lineage: Bacteria > Cyanobacteriota > Vampirovibrionia > Vampirovibrionales > Vampirovibrionaceae > JAIEMW01. The sequence goes on from CAZZIY010000021.1 coordinate 5,865, forward strand.
GAAATCCACTCCCCGTTGGGAGTTTTGGATGAACGTCTGTTAGAGGGGATCGCACCGGTTATTGAAAGCCTCAATATTGATACTTGGGGCCCTGTCCTAGAAGAGACGGTGTTGCTTCAGAAAACTCAGCAGCCAGCGACCCTTCTCAGTGTCGATCTGACTCAATCCCGAGATAACTCCGAGGATTCTGATCATTTTCAATGGGTTAACGGGCAAGAGCCTGTCGATTTCCTGTCTCTGTTTCGACCTGAGCAGGCGGCGGTTGGAGAGAATTTGGCCAAGCAGGCCCATGTAAAGCGCGGAGATTGGCTCCGTATCCTCGTGCATGATCAGTGGAAGCGTTTCCAGGTGGCTGGCGTGTTGTCGGATTCGGGCCTAGGGGGGGCTTATGACGGTCAATTGATTTTGATGGATGTGGGCAATGCACAGCAGCTTTTGGAGTTAACGGGTCAGTTAACTCGGGTGGACCTGACCGTTGCCGATGCCCGTTGGGAGAAAACGGCCACACGCTTGCGGCAGCACCTACCCTCGGATGTTTTGGTTAGCCGACCCCAGCGCCGTTCAGAGCAGGTGGCCTCTATGTTGCGCTCATTTCAATACAATCTGGTTGCACTCAGTTTTATCGCTCTATTGGTGAGTATGTTCTTGATTTACAATACGATGTCTGTTTCTGTGGTGCGCAGACGACCGGAAATTGGTATTTTACGCGCTTTGGGGCTCACACGGTGGCAGGTGGGTGGTCTTTTTGCTCTAGAGGCTTTATTGATGGGTCTGCTAGGAGCGTCTTTGGGTATCTGTTTTGGCATTTTACTCGCCCGGGGTGCAGTTCAAGCTATGTCCACCACGGTACAAACTTTGTATTTGGGGCAGCCTCTGGCCCATGTGGTGCTGGATACCACTTTAATCATAAAATTATGGCTTTTGGGCGTTGTTTTAACGGTGGGAGCTGCTATTTTCCCGGTGTTAGAATCGATGTGGGTTTCTCCCGCAGAAGCAACGCGAAGAGGATCTGCCGATAACCATCTAGAGCAGTGGTTACCGAGGCTTCGGTACTTAGGAGTTGCTTTGTTTGGACTAGCTGGGTGGGCTTGTGTGCAGCCCCCTGTTGGCGATTTTCCGCTCTTTGGGCATTTGGCCTCTTTTTGCAGTGTGCTTGCCGCGGCCTGTTGGATCCCCTCTTGTCTGTTATGGCTCACCGTCCCTTTGCGACATGGTTTTGGGTTGATCTTTGGCAATATGGGGCGTTTGGCTGTCTCCACTTTGTTAGGCTCCTTGGGACGAACCTCTGTGGCTGTTGCCAGCCTGATGGTGGCCATTGCAATGACGGTGAGCTTGGCCGTGATGATTGGCAGCTTTCGTTACACGGTGATAGGCTGGGTGAATCAAAGTTTTAAGGCGGATCTCTGGATAGAACCTGCATCCAGAACCCTCACCCGAAACGGGCTGATGCGCCCAGAAGTGGTCCAAGTGATAGCCAAAACGCCAGGAGTCGCTTTGGTGGACTATTTTTACGAGACACCGATGGAAATACAAGAGAAGCCCAGTAACTTAGCCACTGGTGATTTTAAAATATTCAAGCAGCGGGGAAATCTTCGCTTTGTGGACGGGGAATCAATGCAGTCTGTGATGGCTCGGGTGCTATCCAATCCACACTCGGCCCTGGTGACGGAAACTTTTGCGGTAAAGCAACACGTTAAAAAGAATGATGTGATTTCGATCCCCACGCCGACGGGTCCACTTTCCCTCACTATACAAGGGATCTACTATGATTATGCCAGTGAAAGAGGCCATCTGGTGATTGACCGACCCCTGTTTGAAAAGAGATTCCGCTCTCACGCAATCAGTGGGCTGGCTGTCTATATCTCAGAAGGTTTTTCGCCTTCTGATGTCAAGAAAACCATCCTGGCCAGACTGGCCGTCGCTCATCAGGCCCGTGTTTTATTGACAATGCGAACCAACCGAGAGTTGCGAGATGAGGTGTTGCGGGTGTTTGATAATACTTTTGCCATTACCTACGCATTACATGCAATATCCATTGCTGTGGCCTTGCTTGGGGTGATGAATACGCTGTTTACCTTGGTTATTGAAGCCCGCAGAGAGTTTGGCATCTTAAAATATATCGGTGCCAAAGCCCAGCAGCTTAAAAAAATCGTTTTAATCCAGGCCACACTGCTTGGTCTGCTGGGTAATATCAGTGGTGGACTGATGGGGATTGTGATTGCGGTGTTGCTCATTGCGGTCATCAATAAACAGTCCTTTGGTTGGAGTATTCAATGGGATCTGCCCGTTGTGTTTCTGATTCAAACCGCGCTGTTAATCAAACTGACCGCCCTGATAGCCGCGATTGTTCCTGCACAAATGGCCTCTAGGACTATGGCGCCTAGCTCCTTAAGGCTAGAATAGCTGGGAGACACGCTGTGGAGAACAAGCCGATGAAAATAAAACGACGTTTAACCAGTCTTTCTCTCCTTGGGGGTGTGATACTCACCTTTCTGGCAAGCGTGCTCCTGGTCGTCTCATCACAAGCCGAAATACACTCGTACCGAAAGGCTTTGCCAGGTTATCAGTATCGCTTCCCTAACGATCACGCCTCCCACCCTGCATTTAAGACCGAGTGGTGGTACTATACCGGGCACTTGCAGGGAGATAACGGCGCGCAATATGGATATGAACTCACTTTCTTTCGAGTGGGTACCGGAATAACCCCTGTTAAAAACAGCCAATGGTCACTGGATACCGTTTATCTGGCTCATTTTGCGGTTTCAGATATCCGAGGACAGCAGTTTTATAGCAAGGAAATCTGGGGGCGTCCTGGGTTAAAGCGGGCAGGAGCACGAGTTGACCGCTATGAGGTCTGGAATCATCAATGGCATGTCCGGCAACTCAAGGACGGCTCTATGGAGATCCAGGCCCAAATGCCTGAGGCCTCACTCCAACTTATGCTGAAGAGTCAGAAACCGCCGATAATTCATGGTCGAGACGGGGTGAGTCAAAAGGCGGATTGTGTTGGCTGTGCCTCTCATTATTATTCTATGACGCGGATGGATACCGTGGGAACACTACGTTTAAAAGGAGAAGCAGACCAATCCGTTAAAGGGATTACTTGGATGGACCACGAGTTTGGCAGTAACCAACTGACCAGTGCTCAGACGGGGTGGGACTGGTTCAGTGTGCAGTTGGATAACAACCAGGAGCTGATGCTGTACCAACTCCGGCAAAAACAAGGCCCATTCAAGCAAGAACAGATAGACCCCAATTCAAGTGGGACGTTTATTAATGCCAGCGGTAAGGCGGTACATTTAAGCCGAGATGACTTTCGTATTCGGGTGCTGAAGCACTGGAAGAGTGCCAAAACACAGGCAAATTACCCGTCGCAGTGGCGGGTGGATATTCCCAAACTCGCTTTAACGCTGGATATTAAACCCTTATTGGAGGATCAAGAGCTTTCTTTTGACCGGGGAACGCAAGCGGTCGGGCGTCCCGCTTACTGGGAAGGAGCGTGCCGGGTCCAAGGGAAATACCTAAATGCAGGAAAGGCACTGACAGGAAAGGCCTATGTAGAGTTGACTGGCTACGCCAGACCGCTCAATGGCGCCTTTTAGACGGGAGCCTTATTTTTTCCCCAGCAGATGTCTGAGTGCGCCTTCCAACTCGGGATATTGAAAACGATAGCCGCTTTCAACCAGTCGTAAAGGCTCCACCTTGCTACTGGAAAGCAGCAGGGCATTGGCCATTTCGCCGAACACCAGTTGCAGCATGGGCGCTGGGACTGGGGCAATGGTCGGTCTACCCAGGACTCTGCCAAGAATACTCGTAAATTTACCGTTGGTTACTGGATTTGGAGCAACTACATTGACAGGTCCCTTAATTGAATCAGTCGTAATGGCGTGGACTATGGCGCCCAGAACATCATCCAGAGCAATCCAGCTCATATAGTTTTTACCAATGGCAATCAGGTCATCCCCACCAATGGTCATGAACGGTCCGCCCAGGCCCAGATTGAAAATGGGAAGCATCTTGCCCAGTGCCCCGCCTTTGGGGGTGAGAATGATGCCAAAACGAAGCATCACGGTACGAATGCCTTTTTCAGAGGCAGGCTGGGTGGCCGCTTCCCATTTTCGGCTGACACCGGCCAGAAAATCTTGTGCGTAATCCGCCATTTCGGTGAGATTTTTATTGCCTTGGCTTCCGTAAATTCCAATGGCAGAGGCATTGATGAAAACTGAAGGCGGTTGTGTCAGCTGAGCCAGCGTATTAGCCAGCAGAGAGGTGCTCTGTAAACGGCTGGATTCGATTTTTTGCTTTTTTTCAGCAGTCCAATACCCATCCGCGATGCTTTCGCCGGCTAAATTGACGATAGCATCAAAGCCCTCTAGCTTTTCTGCTTCAATCGTTCCTTTGACTGGATCCCAGCTGATTTCATTTTCGTTGCGCGCCGCTCTGCGAACCAAACGAACCACATGATGGCCGCCCGTTTTAAGCAATGCGACGAGAGATGATCCAACAGTGCCGGAGGAACCTGCTACCAATACTTTCATCAAAGCGTTCTCCTTTTTTTGCTTTAATTTCTGGTTTAATTTGAGATCGTGAGCCAATACGTTATGCCGATAAGCAAACATGCGGTCTAGCTTTTGGCGAATGTACCAACCGCCCAGTAATTCTCCCAGTGTGGCACCCACAAGCCCAAATGGGAGAGAATACTCTATCGTATCATTGAGCTGGCAGTGTGTGGCATCAATCTCCTCTACACGGTGGCAATGTTTCCAGTAACCAAAGGGTCCCCGGATTTGAACATCGCAAAACTGTTTGCCTGGGATAACATCTTGGTGTTGGCAAACCCAGTCGAACCAAAGCGTATTGATTAGCGGGTAGTTGAGCGGGAATTGTACTAGGGGGACTTTGAGATGGACCTGGGACTTTTCTTCAATCGGTTTCCAGCCGCTTAGGACCCTAACGTGCTCCCACGGGGGGTTCAGTCGCTGAAAAGCGCCTGGTTGCATATGCCAGGTGTAAGCTTCATCAGCAGAGGCACTGAGTGTGCGTTGGTAAGTGCGTTTAAGGTGACCCATTCAAAAACCAGATGGCTCCATTGACCAGAGCGGCAAAGAAAACCCAGCCTATATAGGGTAATAATAATATACCGGAGAGTAAATTTCTTTGCCAAAACGCAACCCCAGTCGCAATTAAGCTCAGCCAGAGCAGAGAGATATCCAGAAGGGCCAAAGCAATTTGATGGGCTCCAAAAAAGATAAATGACCAGGCTCCATTAAGCCCAAGTTGCAAGAAGTATAGCCTCCAAGCAGGTTTGTCAGCCTCTACAAATCCGTTTTTTCTCCAGATTAACCAAGCTGAAACAGACATGAGTATGTATAAAACTGTCCATGCAGGTCCAAAAAGCCAACCAGGTGGAGTCCAATCTGGTTTTATCAAGAGTGGATACCAGGAGGTAAGAGCGGTCTGAGTTACCCATTTTCCAGAAAGCCCTACAAAAAAAGATACAACAATGAATAAAACCAGGCCAAGCCAATCAGGAATTGGTTTTTTAAGGCTTTGTGTTTCCAAAACAGTCAAAATCTCCGTTATTACAAACTGTTAGTAGTTTCTTTTGATTTCTTGAGCGCTGTGAGTGCTCTGTCTCTGGCTTCATGATGGTCTAAAATAATATTGGGATAGTCTTTCCCAATTTTTATATTCGATTGTGCAAGTATTAACGGGGGTGTTAGCCAGGGTTGATGGATGTATTCGTCTGGCAGGTTGGATAATTCGGGACACCATTTTCGAATATAGGCCCCTTGGGGATCAAATTTTACACTCTGCAACATCGGATTGAAAATTCGGAAATAAGGCGCCGCATCAGCCCCGCAGCCAGCAATCCACTGCCATCCCATTGTGTTATTGGCAAGATTGGCATCGACCAGGGTGTCCCAAAACCATTCTGCCCCGCTTTGCCACGGTAGCAATAAGTCTTTTACCAGAAAAGACCCGACAATCATCCTGACTCTGTTGTGCATCCAGCCCGTGGTCCATAATTCCCGCATTCCAGCATCGACAATGGGATAGCCTGTTTCACCCCGTTGCCACGCCCGAAGACCAGTGGCATCTTCGCGCCAGGGAAAGTGTGAAAACTCTGATCTCAGCGGTTGTGCTTGGGTATGAGGAAAGTGGTGCAGGAGCTGATGGGCAAACTCCCGCCATCCTAACTGGCGTTGATAGGGCTCTGAGACGGCATGGGCCCAGATCTGTTGGGGTGTAATCTCACCAAAGTGGAGATAAGCCGATAGTCTGGAAGTGCCTGGCAGATGGGGAAAGTCTCTTTGCTGGCTATAGCGCTGCAACCGTTCAGACTGCACGAAAGATTCCAACAATGTGTGTGCCCCGACTTCGCCAGGCAGCCAACTGGCTTCAAGTCCTCCTGCCCAGTGTATTTTAGGAAGTAGTCCCAGTGACTCTAAGGAGCAGCCGTTCGCGATAGGATTGATTGAGTTGTCAATGGAAAACGCTCTTTGCAGTCTGTCTAACCCACCGGCATCATCCAGTTTAGGGGGGATATGAGTATTAAACGACAAATGTGAACTCGCCAACGCCGCTTTCCAGAAGGGAGTAAAAACTTGAAAGGGGAGCCCTTGCTTATTGAGGAAACCTTCTAACGAGAGCAACAAGTTGGGAGGGCCATTAATAACCGGGATCCCCTTTGTTTTGAGTAAATTTGTCACATCCTGTTGTGCTGCGGCGTAAGTGGGTTCAGGTCGCTGGTTAAAAGAGACCGTGAGCAGGGAATTTTCTGACAACAGCGCTTGGAAACAGGACTGAATACTCCCTTTCATGAAATAAAGCTTGCCACCGAGCTCAGAAATGCGTTTTTCAAGTTGCATCAGTGAATGATGGAGCCACCAGCGACTGGCTCCGCCTAAGGGCTCCGTGTTAGGGTCTAGAATATACACTGTGGTCAAGGGCTTGCCTGACTCAATAGCAGTTTGTGCCGCTTGAGAGAGCGCCTTGTTGTGAGCCAACCGGAGATCGCCTGAAAACCAGTGGATATGGACGGACGGTGATGACATTAATTCGGAAGTTCAGTCTTGATTTCTATGGCGTGCAGGCGGCCGTCTTTCAATGCGGGATCCACGGCCGCATAGACGAGTCGGTGTCTGTCCATCAGACCTACAGACTGAAAATGGGCAGAACGAACCAAGACCTGGTAATGATCCTGCATCCCGGTTCGGTCTTGTATTTCAACAACCGCGTCTGGAAAAGCATTCAAAATCAATTGCGTCAAATCAGCAGCAGAAAGCATTAGGCCAAACCTCTTTCTAATAAAGCTGTCTCAAAGGATGCAATCTCTTTTGCAAAGCCCAGAGTAAAGCCGATGTCATCTAAGCCTTCTACCAGACAGCGTTTTCGGTACGGGTCAATGTCAAAATGCTCGGTTTTGCCTGATGGTAAAGTCACAGTCTGAGAGGGTAAATCAATTTTAAGCGTTTGTTCAGGCTTACTCGAGGCTTCTTGTAAGAGGTGGAGAATGACTGTCTCTGGAAGCGCAATGGTTAACAGACCGTTTTTTAAGGCGTTATTCTTGAAAATATCAGCAAAAGAGACGGCTAATACAGCCTGAAATCCGTAGTCTTTTAACGCCCAGGGGGCATGTTCTCTGGAACTCCCACAGCCAAAGTTATGAAAAGCAATCAGGATTTTGCTGCCCTGGTACTGAGGGCGATTCAGAATAAATTCCGGGTTTGCCGACCCATTGGGCAAATAGCGTAAATCGTGAAATAATTTTTCTCCCAACCCGGTTTTGACGGTGCCTTTTAAGAAGCGAGCTGGAATGATTTGATCTGTGTCGACATCACTACGGTTAAGGGGAGTGAGTGAACTCTGGATGACTGTAATGGGTGTCATAGCGCTACTACTGGTCGACATAATCAGTGAACCTCCTGGGGTTGTTGCTGCCCACTCCAACGTCGAATATCACTCAGTTCGCCGGTGAGGGCTGCAAGTGCTGCCATCGACGGACTCATTAGAAATGTTCGCCCCCCAGGGCCTTGTCTTCCTTTAAAGTTTCTATTACTGGTGCTGGCACACGCTTGCCCTGGTGACAGCCGGTCGTTATTCATCGCGATACACATACTACAACCGGCATCTCGCCACTCAAATCCAGCTTGGGTAAATATTGTGTCGAGTCCTTCGGCTTCTGCTTGAAGTTTTACTTGCTGAGAGCCGGGGACAACCAGTGCTTGAACGCCAGGCTTGACCCGCTGTCCTTTGGCCACAATAGCAGCAGCTCTTAAATCTTCAATACGCGAATTGGTGCAGCTACCGATAAATACAACATCGATCGGTGTGCCGCTCAGTGGTTTGCCTGGCTCTAATTGCATATAGCTCAGTGCATCTTCTAATGCGTTTCGCGCAGCAATATCAGAAATGCTACTGGGAACGGGTACACAGGCAGAGATGGGCAGTGCCATGCCTGGGTTTGTGCCGTAGGTCACCATAGGCTCAATGGCAGATCCGTCTAGGGTGATTGTTTTATCGAATTGGGCACCAGGGTCACTCGGTAGCGTTTTCCAGTAAGCAACTGCCTTGTCAAAAGCCTCTCCTTTTGGGGTATAAGGCTTATTTCTCAAGTATTCATATGTAAGGTCATCGGGAGCAACCATCCCAGCCCTTGCGCCTGCTTCAATGGACATATTGCAGAGCGTCATCCTGCCCTCCATCGAAAGACGGGCGATTGCTTCTCCTCGGTATTCCAAGACATAACCGGTGCCGCCGTCCATGCCGATCTTGGCAATTATTGCCAAAATCACGTCTTTGGCGGTAATGCCCGGTTGAAGTTTTCCTGTAACTTCTATAGCCATTGTTTTGGAAGGCTGTTGAAGTAAGCATTGCGTGGCAAACACGTGTTCAATCTCGCTGGTGCCTATGCCAAAGGCCAGAGCGCCAAAAGCACCATGGGTGGCTGTATGGCTGTCTCCGCAAACAATAGTCATGCCAGGAAGGGTAAGGCCTTGCTCAGGGCCCATCACATGCACAATTCCCTGTTCAGGGCTTTGCGTGTCAAACAGGGTGACGCCGAATTCGGCGCAATTTTTTGCCAAGGTAGCCACCTGGCTTGCCGCTTCAGCATCTGCTATAGGGAGAGTTCCATCTGTCAATCGGCCTTGGGTTGGAATGCTATGATCCATGGTTGCAAACGTTTTTTCGGGCCGTTTTAGAGAAAGTCCTCTATGACGCAGCCCTTGAAAGGCCTGTGGAGAGGTCACTTCATGAATCAAGTGACGGTCGATATAGAGAACAGCTGGGCACCCTTCGGGGCTGGCTACGACATGAGAGTCCCATATTTTTTGATACAGCGTTTTTGGCGTTCTCGAGAGTCCTTGAGAGTTGTTGACAGAGAATGACGGCATCATGTTTGGGCCTTTTTTAAGGGGCTATTTGAGTTCTTGTTTTATTAACAGTTTAGCCAGAGAGTTTTGTGAATGCAATTCAGACTTGCCTTTGGGTTTTAAGCACGTATGCTCGATAGACCGCAACAAATCAAGAGATATAGGACTAATTTATGACCGCTTCTTATGGTTCTAGTGTTTCTCAGACGCCTGTGAAATCTCAACGCATTGGCTTTGTTCATCTGGGCTGCCCCAAAAATTTGGTGGATACAGAAACCATGTTGGGTGTGCTCGATAAGGCGGGCCACCAGATTGTGGCAGATGAGTCTGAGGCCGATATTGTGTTGGTGAACACCTGTGCCTTTATTGAAAAAGCGCAAGAAGAATCTGTGCGAGTGATGGCAGGTCTGGCAGAAGGCGGTAAACGCTTGATGATTACTGGGTGTCTTGCCCAAAAATTCCAGCAAGAACTTCTGGATTTGTTCCCAGAAGCTGATGCGGTGATTGG
>CAZZIY010000022.1:0-15546 GCA_964654525.1 uncultured Vampirovibrionales bacterium
TCAGATGCTAAGACAAACACTCCCCCGAAACGACCTTCGATTCGGTCAAGAAAATCGCAGAATTAATCATCATATAGTTGGTAATCGCAGGTATAGGATTTAATGTGATACCGGCAAACGCTGACAAACAATTATCAATGCTCTCTTTTTGAGCTCTCTTTTTGATTGATTTGGCTTGTCTGCTTGCTGTTAACCTCTCACACTGGCATAAAAACATTTTCTTAAGAATTTGTGCTAGTTCTCTTCACATTTTGTTTATAATTCGATTTCTCTCTCATACTAAAAAGTCTATTAATTCTCTCTGCTAGTGGACTACACCGTCTATCGCTCATTGTTTTATAAACCTCTATAGAATAGCCTGAATTATTAATAAACCCTTAAAAAGGCCTCAGGGCTAGCAAAAAATTTGTCAACTGTTTTTTTATGCAATCACAAGGGGACACAGAACACACAAAAAGCCATTTATCGCAGAATGGGTGTTGTTCTTCAGTAAGATAGGTATTTAGGCAGGGGGATATATATTATGGGTTTTAGTTTAAGTTTTGGTGTGCCAGGTTTTGGTTTTTCTTTTGGTTCTGGTCGTGCTCGTGAATGTGCACCACCACCTGTATTTTCTGGCGGATGCTACCCAATTGGCGGGGGATGCTTCCCAGGTGCATATGGCGGAGTCAATAACGTCTTTGATAATCGTTGGAATAGTGTTCTTGGGGACTCTGGCAACGGTGGCACACAAAACGAATTTTTAAACGGTAATAACCAAACGACCTATTTAAATGGTACGAACAGAAACTACAACGTGATTGGTGGCCCTGGTTACCAACAGGCTGTTGTGCCTCGTGGCACCATGTTAGGGTTTGATCCTTGGACGGGAACTACACGTGGTTACAATCCTTTTACTAACAGTACTTACAACTTCCAAGGTATTGAGCGCATTATTCAAGCCTAAATGCTCGTATCCACGGATTGTTTGTTACTAACAAAAAGGAGTAAAACTACATGTTACCGATTTTAGGTGCCGTAGCTGCCAGCTCATTACTGGGTGGCGGGAAAAGTAAAGGAGCTTCGAATCCATTGGCTTCAGCGTTAGGACCTTTAGGAATGGCTCAAGGTGCAATGGATATTGCCGGTGGATCAAAGAATAAAGACGCGGGACAAATTGTTGGGGGCAGTTTAAATACCGCACTGGGTGCTTTAAGCAGTATCTTTGGTTAATTTTTTTAGTATCGTCATTTATTCGCAAAATTTTCGCAGAAAAATCGCAAACATTTTTTAGCACAATTCGCAGGAGATAGGTATTATGGGTTTTTTAGGTAGCATTGGTAAAGCGCTCGGTGGCGCGGCAAAAGCAGTGGCGGGCGCTGCTACAGGCGGGGCTTCAAACGCTATATTAGGTGCAGCTCAAGGAGCAGCTGGCGGCGGAGGTGGTAGCAACCCTGTGGCTCAGCTCAAGCAAACCGCACAAGCGGGGGACCAGGCCAAGATGCAATTGGCACAAATTTTTCAACAGCAAAGCCAACAACAGGGCGGAGGCTCTATGGCCGGTGGTAACCAAATTGGAATGGCCTAATTAAATTTTTTAGGATTAAACTTTTGAAGATCGAATGCAAGCATTTCTGTCCATATTGATTGAGTAAGGAGAAAATTTCTCGAAACCGTCATCTAACTAGGTGACGGTTTTCGAGTGTCTGCGAGTGACTGCGAGTGACTGTTTGTTGCGTTCAAAAAAAAGGAGGGGGAAACTATAATTTATCCAGCGCTCTTGCCCCATTCTCAGCGACATCAAGCAGGGCTTCTTTATTGACCACACACAGCAAACGATCATGTTTGTGGATGATATCGGCTTTGATGAGTTTACTGATAATCCCACTCACGACTTGACGCGCAGCACCAATCATATCGGCAATTTCCTGATGTGTCAGAGGAATATCTGTTGAATGACCATCCTGATAGGGACACGGCATACTATATCGTTCACAAAAGTCCACCAATAGAGAGGCAACTCGCGAGGTGACATCTTTGAATAGAATGGACATTAATTGGTGTTGTAATGTTCGTTTCTGATTTTCTAAAATATACGCCAATCTCATAGCAAATGTGGGGTGTGTCGCGATAATCTGCTGGAATACATCAGATTGAATTCGATAGAGTTTGGCATCACGAACAATTTCAAGTATTTCTCCATCATTCATAGTACTAAATTCAGGATTGATGGCGCCATAAAATTCTCCAGGCCCCAGAACCCCCATAATAAACCGGCGTCCTTCAGGCGTGAGTGCACAAATCCGAACATACCCTTCATCCACCAAGATGACTTCCGGCGTTTTGGGTTTGCTAGACCAGAGGATTTCGCCTTTCTTCTTAGTGACCGTCTCTGTATGCTGTTTCAGGTATACGAACTCTTCAGTACATAGTTGAGACAGAATATTCGTTTTTTGTGAGTTCCAGTACGGTTGATCCTGAGACTTCATGAGTGGCAAAGCGAACTCCTTAGGGTATTGTTGATAACGGTAGTATTATTTAGGAAAAAACGGGGGTTTAAACGGGGGTCTAATATGTTGCGTGGCGAGATGAAATTTACCCATTTCGGTCAAAATGGCTTGTTGTTGGTTTAATGTATCTGGATCTTCAGGACGCATGCTTGCCTGGTGAGTTCCTGTGATTGTATTTAAATGTTCGGGACTTTGCTTGCTTTGAACACCATTGAGTTTATCTAACACATCAAACAGGGTGAACGGGGCAGGCAGGTTTAACTGTTGGGCACGGGCTTGATAATTAAAGCCAGGGGACACGCTATACAGTTGGTTGAGTGTGTCTATATCTCGCTTTGAAATAGAGACCACCCCGAATTGATGGGGCACAAACATAATATCGGCATTGTGATTACTGTGCCCAACCAGCCCCAAGGCGTGGCCAAATTCGTGCACAATGGTGTGTTTCACTTCATTCATGTTGTTGTAGCGGGCATGGATAATTCCATCGGAGATCCCTATCTGAATTTCGGCAGAGTACATCATGCCCTGATCGTTAATAAGATATTGGCAGTGCCCGAGTGAAGTTCGGTCCACACGTCGCCATTTCACATCAATTTGAGAATCCGTGAGCTGTGTGACACGTTGAAAACGAATTTTCCCTTGGCTCACTGAACTCCATAGAGTCATTGCCTCTAAAATCATTTGCTCGTAAAGGGTCGAAGCTCTCTGTTTAGCAGTTTCGTACCAGCGAAAGGGGGCTATGTAAACCTTAATCGGCATGGCCGAATCAGGCCATCGAACCAGTAGGCCTTCCTTTAAGCACTGATCAAGATACGTCGGCGCAAGCATACCCTATTGAGACTAGCAAATTTTTGTGGATAATCAAGGGTATACTCCACAATTTGGTTTTCGGGGTGAGTATGGGAATCTACAACAATCCAGTCTCTGCGTCTATTATGGCTAATATTCGCCAGCAAATGATGCCTGTCTATTTTGCTGGAGGGACGTCAACCCCGGGTGGATCCGGACCAGTTCAGCCCGCTGCTGGTATTCATCTACCGCCTGTTCCTGTCCACGGAGGGATTTCTCCAGATGCTGCCCAATTTGTGCTGGATGATTGCTTTCATAAAAGTCCGGATGTGGCCGCTCGAGGGGCGCAACGAATCCCCTTACTCCCAACAGATGAGATGAAAGTGGCTGCTTTACGAGAAGCCCTGGCATTTGGCCCTGTCTATTACCCTCAAACCAAAATGCGCGGGGTGGAAAAACAACCTTTCTCTCTGGATATCGACCCACATCAATCCATTTTGGTGACAGTCTTTGCAGTGCGAGCAATCCCCAGTATTCAAGACCCAGAAGTGAAATTCCGCTGGGCATTATTTGTCCTGCAAGACCCTAAAGTGTCATTAGAGGGGCTTTATCACCGATTTAGGCTGTTTAAAGGTCTCTCCTCAGCCCCCAGGCTGCAAGATCAATTTGTGCAGCAATTACTGGACTCCGAGTTTGGCAAACAGCCTCAGGGATGGCGAAAAATTCGCGCAGGGGTGGAACTGCTCAGGCAAGTCAATGACCCTACTCTCAAGGCCGAGTTGATTCAACGGGTTCGTCATTCAAAAGCCATGCTGGGTGTTCTCACTCGCGATGAACTGGACGCCTTTAATCGGTTGCTTGTTGAAGCGGGACTCAAGCCAGTGGGTTCCATGGCAGCAGGATGGGCGGGTTTCCTTTACGGACGTGGGCTTCCTCCTGTCTGCCCAGTCAATGATTTCACCTATCCAGAGTGGGAGCATGCCCCTGTAAAGTTGCCTGCCAGTTAAGACAAAGCAATGCTATACTGAAAAATAAGCACGCCCCGTTTGGCTGTTGATACAGGTAGCTACTTCATTATGCTTGCTCCAGAGACTTCTCCCCCAGAACTCACGTCTAATTCGCTGACCGTATTGGCGCGGCGTTATCTCAGGCGGGATGAGAACGGTAACGTTCTGGAAACACCCACAGATCTATTTCACCGAGTGGCCCGGGTGATAGCAGAGGGGGATCGAATTCACGGAGCAAGTGAAGCGGACGTTGACTTACTGGCTTCTCAATTTTACAGATTGATGGCAAATTTACAGTTTTTGCCCAACAGCCCCACACTGATGAATGCCGGGCTACCTCTGGGGCAACTTTCTGCCTGTTTTGTGCTACCAGTCGACGATTCAATGGTCTCTATTTTTGATACCCTGAAGCACACTGCTTTAATTCATCAAAGTGGCGGGGGAACCGGTTTTTCTTTCTCGCGATTGCGCCCTGCCGGCTCTGTGGTGAGATCATCGATGGGAACTTCCTCTGGTCCTGTTTCATTTATGTCGGTCTATAATGCGGCCACAGAGGCGATTAAACAGGGTGGTACCCGGCGTGGGGCAAACATGGGGATTTTGCGCGTCGATCATCCAGACATTCGTGAATTTATTCACTGTAAGGATCTGCCCGGTCGCATTGTGAATTTTAATATTTCAGTCGCCATTACGGATGAATTTATGCAGGCATATCAAAGCAAAACCCCCTTTGCACTGAGGCATCCAGGGACAGGAAATGTGATAGACACCGTTGATCCGGTGGCCCTCTTTGATGAAATTGTTCACAGTGCTTGGCAGACCGGTGAGCCTGGCATGATCTTTGTGGATACGATTAATCAAGACAATCCAACTCCAAAGATTGGCATGATTGAGTCGACCAATCCGTGTGGAGAGGTGCCTCTGCTGCCCTATGAGGCGTGTAATTTGGGATCGTTGAATTTGGGTCGTTTTGTGAGTACTCCCGCCAATTTTGGCTCTTTGGTTTTAGACTGGGAGGCTTTACGAGCGGCGATCACTCTCTCGGTTCATTTTTTGGAAAATGTGATTACCCAGAACCAATACCCGCTGCCTGAAATTGAGGCCATGGTGTTGGGAAACCGCAAAATTGGACTGGGTTTGATGGGGTGGGCAGATTTACTGATGGCGCTGAATATTCCCTACCACAGCGAAGAGGCCTTTCAACTGGCGGAAGACGTGGCTGCCTTTGTCGATTACCATTCCAAGAAGGCATCCGTCAAATTAGCTCGTGAGCGGGGTGCGTTTCCGAATTTTCCAGACAGCCGCTACGCAACTCGGCATTGGCAAACGGAACGACATCAAACCCATACCTCTCGATCGATCAGTCTGGAAGATTGGCAGGCACTGGACGTTGATATTCATCGATACGGACTGCGCCACGCAACCACCACATGTGTGGCACCCACAGGAACGATTAGTATTATTGCCGGGGCTTCCGGAGGAATTGAGCCGGTATTTTCACTGGTGTATGAACGCAACATTATGGACGGGACACGTCTACCTGAAGCACACCCTCGTTTTCTGGCGGTGGCCAAACAACAGGGGTTTTATTCTGAGGCCTTAATTGAATACATTGGCGAACACGGCTCTATTCAAGGGATGAAAGCTATTCCTGAGACCGTTCAACGGGTGTATGTTACGACACGAGATATTTCCCCAGAAAATCATGTACGGATGCAAGCTGTCTTTCAGCGCTATAACGATAACGGTGTCTCAAAAACCATTAATTTCCCTCAAGAAGCAACGACAGAGTCGGTCGCTCGTGCATTTTTGATGGCTTATCAACAGGGAATCAAAGGAATGACGGTTTACCGCAATAACAGTAGAGCGGATCAACCGATGGCTCTTGGACACCACGAACCAGAGACAAAGCACACCTGCCCAGAATGCAATACAACGATGCAATACGGTGAAGGTTGCTGGCTCTGCCCGGCTTGCGCGTACAGCGTTTGTAGCGTTTAAAGTCTTTGAATCACCTGATCAGTATACTCGCTGCAGCCCAGTGCTTTGGCTCCCGGAATAGTTCGGGCCAGATCTCCCGTCATTTGCTGGTCACTGAGGGCTTTTTCGATGGCTTTTACCATCGCTGTTGCGGCTTCGTGCCATCCCATCTCGTTTAGCATCATCACCATGGTTAAAAACATCGCAGTGGGGTTCGCCTTGTTTTGTCCTGCAATATCAGGAGCGGTCCCGTGGGTGGCCTCAAACATCGCATAATTATCGCCAATATTGGCACCGGGGGCCATGCCCAAACCGCCCACTGTAGCGGCAACGGCGTCAGAGAGATAATCCCCGTTCAAGTTCATGGTTACAATCACACTGTGCCATTCGGGGTTTTGAATCGTATCTTGAAACATGGCATCGGCAATCCGCTCTTGAAACAAGACTTTTCCGGGTGGGATTTTCTTGAAGTCTCCGCCATACTCTGTTTTAAATTGCTCGGGTAAAATAATCTCGTTGGGAAATTGGGTTTTTGCGACTTCTTTGGCCCAGTTGAGAAAAGCCCCTTCGGTAAATTTCATAATATTGCCCTTGTGAACCACAGTCACACTGGGACGGTGGTTGTCGATTGCAAAACGAAACGCTTTTTCAATGAGTCGTTTCGAGGCAAATTCACTGATGGGCTTAATGCCTAGGCCTGAATCTGGACGAATGGTATGCCCTTCTCCTTGAAGCAAGGCAATGAGGCGTTTGGCACCATCAGAATCTTTTGGTAATTCAACCCCCTGATAAACATCTTCGGTATTTTCGCGGAAGATGACGATATCTGGATTCCCTTTTTTTAAGGGACTCTGCACCCCGGGGAAAAGGCGAAACGGACGAATACAGGCAAAGAGGTCAAACAGTTGCCGTAACGTCACATTCAGGCTGCGAAACCCTTCGCCAATGGGTGTTTCCAAAGGGGCCTTTACAATAAAACGGTGTTGTTTGAAGGCATCAATGGTTGCTTGGGGCAATAGCCCTTGGCCGCTGGCTTCGGCCTTTTTGCCTGCGGTAATCGGCAGCCATGTGATAGTCCGTTTATTGCCGTAAGCCTTTTGAATGGCAGCTTGCACCAGTCGTTCTGCCTGGGTGGTAATTTCTGGACCAATCCCGTCGCCAGAAATAACCGGGATGGTAACGTCGTTTGGCACCACCCACTGGCTCCCTTGCTTGGTGATACTCCCAGCAAACAGGGGGGAAGAATAGAGGGACGCTGACACGGGCATTTTTATGGACATGCAGAAATCTCCACGACACACACTTAGACCAGTTATTATAAGACAAATGTCGTAAATTGTAGTAACGAGTAAAGCAAAAAAAGAAAGCCAATTCCCGTGTGAGGATTGGCCTTACTTGAGTCCAACAAGGTATGTGTGTGTGTGAAGTGGCTCAAGTGATAGTTTGTGCTGATGTTGATTGATTTATTGATGAAATAAATTCAAATGCCTCAGCATGATTGGGTTTTTCTCTCTCTGTAGCTTGTGATTACTCCTTCACTGGTAATTAAGTCATTGACTGTGAGACGTCCTTACTTCAAGGCTTCGAGCAAGAATTTTGCTGGATCAACATAAAGGCCGCTCTCCCATCCTTCACGACCTGGCAGTGGGGCAGAACTGGCTCTGAGTGCACTGGCTACTGCTTCGTTATTCCACGCTGGCAGTCCCTTGTTTGCCCGAGCCCGATCAGCAATTTGTTTAAGACCAGCTAAATTGGGCGACGAGAAGGAGGTACCGTCTACTGGCATCATGACCCATTGATTGTCATCGTTTTTATACATGGTCATCTCTTGATACCCAGGTGCTGCGTACATTCTTAAGGCATCATCTAGGCGAAGAGGGTTCGGCATACTGGAAAATTCAGTCAGCCACTTTGTCAGACCGTCCACAGCGGCAACAAGCACCGAAGAATTAGGCTGCGTGACTTTTCCGTCTTTATCAATGCGAGTGCCCAACGTATTTTGAGTGCCAACGGGGTCGTATTGCATTCTGAGACTGGCGCCTTGTGCGTTTCCTGCTGAGACAAAATTCGTTACCCCAGTCTGCCCGAGAGCCTCTAAATAGGCTCCGGCAAGATCGATCATTTGCTCACGTGCTTCTTTTCCGTACATCACGATGTTGGGATACCCCCAAGAATGATTGGTGGTGGTGATGTGCGTGACCCCAGTCATCTGATTTTCAAGTGCCTGCTCAAGCCCCTGAATGAAGGGATCCTGTAGCATTTCGGATTCTTGAGGATCGATGGGTCGGTTCTCTGCCACAGAGTAGGAGTAAATTTTGCTCAATTTGGGCGCTACTTTTAAGACTGTGCTTGCCGTGCCCGTGGGATGAGATTCTTCCCAATTGCTTGTATCGGAGTATCTCACCCATTTTGGATAAACAACCACATCTTTAAGCCCTGGGAGTGGATTGACGTAGCCCACATCAAAGTGCGCATGCTCGCCGCCTTCTCCCTGATAGCCTTTGGCCTGGAGATCGCCTAACCAATAATTCCCTTGCTGCAGGTCAACCGCAATTTTGCGGTCTAGGCCCAAGGCGGCCAATTGGTCGGGGGTTTTGCCGTTTGTAATCATCGCCTGCACCATGGATCTCACAGATTCGGATTGGGGATTTTTACCAAATTCCGCCTTCACAAGCGCGACCATTTGAGGCGTTCCGCCTAACGCGTCAATGGTTCTGGCTGCCTCATAACGCAGCATATTACGAGGACGGCGCTGTTGTGTGGCTGGGGTAAAGCCTTGATCCAAACGCTGAATATAGCCCAAGGCCTTTGTCACATGTCCTTCTAAAGACTTGCGCAAATCATCCTGACTCCCCTTGATACCGGGCAGTTTGGCAAACGCATCTGCGGGCATTTTTAAACGCACCTGAGAACGCTCTCCCAGGGCGGTGAGTCCACTCAGTCCGGCAAATTGGTAGGGAATGAAGGGATCGCGCAAAACATCGTGTAGAATCTGTGTGTTTGGGTCATCTGGGGTTGCCACATTTCCGAGTGCTTGGAGGGCGGCTACTTTCATCATCGCCGTGTTGCCACTATTGCCAAGCAATGACCACATATCACTGTCGTTATTGTCACCAATAAAGCGCTCTGGGTGTTTGGCGATATCTGCCAGAACACCGGTGGCAGGAGTGTACCCTGATTTTCCGAGTAATGTCACCATTGGCAGCGCCAAATCGGGATTAATACTGGCCCCACTTCTAAGATATTGGACTATCGGGGCCAACACATTTGTCTGGAATTCGGCCTGTTGACCTCGCTCTGTCATGATGCTGTCCAACACCATGCCGGCACGCCCAAAAGATTGTTGGTAGAGTTCGGTCAATTTAGCAAGTTTGTCTTGATCGCTGATTGGCTCTGGCATGAGTCCGTTATTTCTGGCCTCTCCCCTTTGGGCTTCTTCGGTTTTCAACCACTGTTGAAACTGCTGTTGAATGCGGGCATGAAAGAAATTGAAGGGTTTTACAACCGTGTCTTTGTCTTTCTCTTTATCAGTCAAAATATCGAGGCTACTGTCCTGTGCCAGTGCTCGCCAATTGACCTGATCGGCATTTTTGCGACTAATCGCCATGGCGATTGGGCTAGAAAGCAAGGTTTCTTGCCGTGCTTTGGCTGCTATATCTGGCAATTGATCCTCTGGGGTGAGAGCATACAATGCTGCCTCTAAAGCCAGACCCCTGTTCGCTGAACTTTCTGTTGGGCTCATGGCAATGCCCATCAGCAAATCTAAGCTCGCAGTATCTTTGGTCAGCGCAAGTCCGATAATGGCCGTATTCCGATCCGGGTCGAAACGGTTACTGGCTATTGTTCTTAATGTTTCGGCATACCCATGGGTGATATCGGCGACCATGGCCGCCATTGCAAAGCGCCGTCCCGCATCGCGGACTTTATTGCTTTTTTCGGCAAACTCCTGAACCTCTTTGTCTGAAATGAAAGCTCCTTTGGGCTCGTCCCAAGGCAAGGGGGCAGTCCGGGTCGCCATTTGCCGAATCAATTGCTGAGAGGCTGCCGTATTCTGAACCAGTGCCTTCATTAACGAAAGCCCCGCATCTCTCAGTGAACCAATCGGGACCTTGGGATGATTTCCGACAAACAGCACTTGGGCCATCATGTCTGGATATGCTGGAATCAGTTTATTGAGTGCAGCCATCGCTTTAGGGTCTTTTTGGGCCAAATTTCCCAAGGCTTCCAAAACCAAAAAGTCAGCAGGCGATGCTTTATATCCCTGAGATTTGTCGAGTCCTTTGTTGTAGAACCACTGGTAGGCTGCAGGCAAGGCCAATTTATTATTATGAGCGGCTAAAAAACGAATGGATTGAGCGATTTGAAGTTCTCGGCCAGCTTCAATATCGGGTAATTTAGGGGAGAGTAAGGGATCATTGCTGTTGTCTTGCGCGCTAGCAACTTGAAAGAGTTGTAGTCCGCCTTTGGCATCGACCCCAATAACGACTTGAGACCCCGGAGCCCCATTGGGAGTTAGGGGAGCCAGTGGCGGTTTTGCGTCTAAACTGGGCTTTCCGTCAGGCGTGTTGGGTGCTAGCGGCAACGCTTCGGGTTTACCTGCTTCTTTGAGTTGCTTTTCTTTTTCCTTTTGCTGAGCTTCAGTTTGTTTTTTCTGCGCCTCTTCATAGGCTTGTAAATTTTTGGCGTTAAACACCCATGTCAGCAGGCGAGATTCTACAGCGCCCTGCTGTGGTAGCTGAATCCCTTCTGGAGCCTGGCTTAAGATACCAAGCATCTGCTGAGCGCGGTTACTGTCACTCCCAGAGCTTAAGAGAGCACTGGCAATTTGGTCTAAAGTTCCTGGGTTGGCAATTCTACCTATCGCAGTATTGGCGGCTTTGCGCAAATCGGTGATGGTAGCTCCCGGTAAACTGAGCTTTGTTCTCAGTGCAGCGTTCCCATCTACAAATACCCGTTTCATTTTGCCTGTGTTGTCAGGGTAATCAATCAACACACTGTCAGCGTAGGGCGAAATCAATTGGGTAATACTGGCTTTGAGCGCGAGATCTTTGCTGCCTTGGCCCAATTCACCAGCAGTAAAGAGCGCAGTTTGAACCACATCAGCAGGAATATCGGCTTGCAGAGGGCCTTGCTCTAATATAGTGACGCGCATGGGGTGTAAATCAAGCTCCTGAGTAGTAGCAGAAACACGAAGCCCCATTCGGATCGTGTTCCAGTCTTTATCTTTAAACGCTTTTCCGTCCCAGGCTTTGTTTACAAAGGCAACTACTTTATCACTTTCTGGGGTAATACCGGCTTGTGCTGGCAGTGAGCTAAAAAAACCGCCAATCCCTGCGCTGAGTGCTAGTACTTGAGAGACGCGTTGTAACAAATTGGGACGCTGTATGCTTCTGGATGGAGATTTCCCAAAAGAGGATTTCTCGAATGCATCTGTATGTGCCCCCTGAAACAAAACATGGCCCAGAATAGGGCTCTGAATAGTCGGTGCTGATTTTGCCTGAATAACGTCACGAGTAATGGCTGAAATGACCATACGGTTTGTCCCTCACACACAGTTATTGACTCTTATCACACAGAATGTTTTAAAGAATGTTTTAAAGCGAAAAATTGAATTACTTCCAGGGTTTACTACCCAAACTATTTTTAACCCTTTTTTTAAACCCTTTTTTAACCTAATCTCGGTCTCACTTGTTTTTAGCTGCCCTCAAAACTGCCTAAATCAATCAATAGCCATAGCATACATATAGCAATCGCAGTTTGTGCCCCTTCACTTTTTTAATGATATGAAATTTTGACACGCGGCTATGAAAGAGTCAAGGCGCGGGTTTAAACTGTTATTAGATTTAATAAATAATTATAGAGTAATTTATTGAATGACCAATCTACCGTCTGTGTTGAAGCGAATACATTGGTAAGGGGCCCCTTCGCCCGCCATGCGCCAGCAAAAAACATCTTTCAGTGTCATTGACGTCTGACCAACAATCGCTTCGGGATGGCCTAGTTCTGGGAACTCTTTACCGTTTTTGACGGAGAATAAGCCCAGTCCCACTTTGTATTTTTTGTGGGGGTTTAAGGGCTCCCACTGCTGAATCTGACGGTTAAAGACCAGAGCCTGAGTGACTATTCCTCGGGTTTGATCAATTTTTACCACCATGCCGGAAGGATGCAGCATGCCTGGATGGGGTTCTCCGGCTTGCACGCTTTTTGCAGATCGGCTTAGGGCCTTAAAAATATCATCTCCGCTCAGTTCAACAGCAACCATTGGGTCAGAAAAAGGCATCAGCACTTTGCATTGTTGTTCTGTCAGTGTACCGTAAGGAATGCTGTTTCTAATTTCTGCTGAGCGAACAAAGCCAATGTCTGCTTGAGTCACCGCCCGAATCGCATCGGCGACATATTCAGCAACAGCATCTTCTTTAAAAGGAATGGCTTCATTGTCATAAGGGGTGGCCACATGGGCCAGTGGTTTATCAGGCCCTAAAAAATATGAAAGCGTGGCTTGCGCTATGGGATCGGCTTTGCAGGTATCAGCCACGCGGTGAAGCATATTTTGCAGCGGCATCACACGGTCAAAGCCGTCAAAAGCAACATCTAAGACCCCGATATACTTTGCATCTTTTCCGGCCTGCAATATCATCACAGGCTCACCGCTTGGCGATGTCACCATGTTCGGTAGCGGAATTTCTGGATGATAGCCAGGAATATGCTGATTGGTGTTAGAAGGAGATTCTGGAACAATGCCAGGCAACGAGTGATGAGAATGACCGCCGACAATAATATCAATGCCAGGGATACTTTTAGCCAAGGCTTTATCGGCTTCATAGCCCATATGGGAGACGACAATGATTCGGTGGATGCCGTGGGCTTCGAGTTGCTGAATTTGCTGAGCAACCAGCTTCTTGGTGGCCTCTAAAGTTTCAACTCTCAGACCTTCAATGGCTGCATCTTTATCCAACACGCTGGACATTTCTGGAGTGGTGACCCCGATAATCCCGTAGCGTCCTTGCTCTGCTTGAATAATCCGGTGTGTGGTAACCACATGGCCATTGTTAACTTCTTGTCTGAGTGTATTTTGAGGTGGCAGTTTAAGATTGCTCACAAAGGTCGGAAAATTGGCAATCTCCAAACCGGCAGATAAACTTTTGGTCCCTTGATCCAGCTCATGATTGCCGAGTGCAGTCCCATGAAGCCCCATCATATCCAACAGCCGAACATTTAAAGCCCACTCATTGGATTCTTTTCCGATGTTATGGTCTCCCCCACTCAGCCTCAGTACATCCATTCCTGCCATTTGCCCCTCAGTCGAAAAACGACGAAAGCCATCGACTAACTGAGGCAGCACGTGGAGTTTTTCATGGGGGTCATTGTTATAAACAATCCGCAAGCGGTTATTAGTGCGGCGATAAGCCGGCGCAGAGAAAGCCAAACTTGAATACGGCGGGTATCCGATAGTCTGGGTTGGGCCTAACATGTCGGCAAACTTCTCATGGCGGTAAACATCCCCGTTTAGTTTACTCGGCAAACTGAGTTAACTATATCCTAATAGAACGCGGGACAAGGTCAAAAGTTGCGAAATACAACAAAGAATAAAAAGCCCAGTATCAGGCTGCCCAATATTAGGCAGATCTATATAGAGCCAGAAGCTCTCGTGCTTTGTTGCGTTGATCTCCTCGGCAGCTGATATTACGCTGTACATCAAAGGGAACAATAGACGCGCCTCGGTAAACCGCTTGTGTGAAGGGGGTATCGTGATTTGAGATAACCACATGGACCCCGTTCTGACTTAATTCAAAAGCCACTTCAGCCAGCCTCACCTGCTCTTGGATCCCAAAGCGCTCTCGGCTATAGCTGGTAAAATTCGCCGTGGGGGATAAGGGGTAGTACGGCGGGTCGCAGTAAATCACATCTCCCGGTTGAGCCAGCTTCATCGTCGACTCAAAGTCACTGAGTCGAATATGGGCGGTTTGGATCTTCTCGATAAAAGTGATCATTTCTTTCTCTGGGAAGTAGGGCTTTTTATAGCGACCAAAGGGCACGTTGTATTTGCCTTGGTGGTTGTAGCGGCACAGGCCGTTGTAACCATGTTTATTGAGGTAGATAAAAAGGGCTGCCTTCTCAAAGGGGTTGTCACAGGCATCGAGCTGATTAAATTCTGCCCGTAAAGCATAGTAGGTGGCTTCTGTATTGGTTGCCTCTGTAAACAGAGTTTTGGCAGTTTTCAGCACCTCATCCCCGTGGGTTTTCATCAGTTGATAAAGGTGGATGAGATCGGGATTGTTGTCTCCCACCACTCCATTGGGATAATGCCGGTTGAGAAACACGGCAGCAGAACCAACAAAGGGCTCAATCAGGGTGTTTCCTTCTGGAAGCTGCCCTAGAATTCGGTGGATAATGGCAAATTTATTGCCAGCCCATTTTAAAAAAGGCTTCATGGTGTGTCATCAACCTTCTTGTTGTATTCAAGCGTAAGGCAAAGTAATTACAGCCACTAAACCCTGAGGGGCTTTAGCAACTCACTCGCCTTAATCAACCGCACTATCTATCCTATCAATATCATAATAGACCTTGTAGAAAAGGGGAATGGCTTTATTAAAACGAATCTGTGCTAAAGTAATACCCGATTCCCCATAGTTGAAATGAGAGAGCCCACTGGCGTGTCACCTGAAGAACAGCACAATCAAATACAATCTCAACAAGTCACTTCTGAGACAGATCGCTTAAGTTTCATCCCGCCGGCAGACGATCAAATTGTTCTAAAGCACATTAGTCTTGGGCGCTGGGTAAACCCCTTTGGCGCCACCGCTGAAGAGTTTATTGCCAACACCTTGGATGATAACGGGCTGATAGATCCAAATACACTCATCAATGATATGCCTGCCCGTCAGTTGGCTCAGCAGTTTTTGAGTAAGCGAGCGTCTTTCCAAGAAGCAACACGGTTGGGGAGTATGCTGGTGGCCGTCGGGATTATTACCGAGCAACAATTAGCTCAGTGCCTCGATATACAGCACAAATCGCATCAGCCTTTGGGTCAATTACTGGTGGATGCGGGGTACTGCTCGCAACAACAAATGATTGATGTGCTAAACCAGCAGAGCACGGTCCGGGAACACTACGAAGAATTGGCTGAGGCCGAGTCGCGTGTCAAACAAGTGTGGGATAAACTACGCGCGTTTATGACCTTTGATTGATAGAGAATGATTGCTTAATTCTGCCATGATTGAGTTGTGGCGTATCGCAAAAATATTAATCTGTTTTTAATATTTCCCCTAGCAACTGTT
>CAZZIY010000023.1:0-15064 GCA_964654525.1 uncultured Vampirovibrionales bacterium
ATCCTGTGGCGGGTCGTGCTAGATTCGTTCTCCTGGCCGTGCCGTTCGCCTCCTCCGTTTTCACCCAAAATCCAGTTTAAACCTGGAGAAAATTCACAGGAAAGCGGCACAAGATTCCGAAAATTTTGGGCGCTGAGCGCTTGAACAAAAACCACGTCAAGTGTTGGGCTTTGTTATTTAACTTGGACTGGCATCACCAGACAAAGATAGCTATTCTCTTCACCCGATTTAAATAGGGTGGGTGCCAGTGCCCCGTTGGTCTCCATACGGACATCATCCGATTCAATGACACGAAGCGCATCCAGTAGATATTTGTAGTTAAACGCTATGCTCAACGGTTCTCCGTCATAGCGAATATCAATAGTATCTTTGGAATCCCCTAGATCGGGGGTTTGTGCGGCAAGACTCATATTGTTTTTATTCAGACTGAGTTTCACCACATTGGTTCGCTCATTGGCCATCACCGCTGCTCGTTCCAAAGAATCAATCATTGCCTGCTTGTTGGCATAGGCCACAATTTTATTTTCGTTGGGAATCAATTGTTGGTATTTCGGGTATTGACCGTCTAACAAGCGAGACAGCACATAGAAACGTGAGGTTCTCAAAGAAATTTGTCCGTCTTGAATGGCAAGACGTACGGTTTCACCCTGCACATTGTCTTTATTGCCTGCGTCTTTATAGCTTGCCAATTTCACAAATTCTTGCAGGGCTTTGACTGGAATAATGGCTGCAACATCTTCTTTTATTTGGCTGGCCTTTTGATTGGCTTTGTCAATAGGCACTGTTTCTAAACGTCTAGCCAGACGAGAACCGTCTGTTGCTGCCATTTCAAGGTTATCAGGTGTGAGCTGGAAGTATACCCCACCCAGCACATTATTGGTTTCGTAACTAGCAGCAGCAAAAGCGGTTTGGGTCACTGCCCGGCACAGGGATTTCAGATCGACTTCCAAGAAGCTGTCTTGGTCAATTTTTTTGATCATCGGGAATTCTTCGGCCGGCATGGTTCGGATATCAAACAGGCTAGAGCCAGATTCAATTCGTGCGGTCTGAGCGGCTGTCTCTACATCAAACAAAACTGTTGCTTTGGGCGGAAGCTTACTGGTGATTTCTGCGAGTTTTTTGGCAGAGACTGTGATTCTACCCGACTGTTGCACATCGGCTGCAACGGTGGTTTCAATGGCAAAATCCAAATCCGTGGCGGATAGTTTTAGAAAACCATTGTCTAGCGTTTCTATCAAAATGTTGGAGAGAATCGGTTGAATGACCCGGGTGGCTGTCGCGCGTTGCACAGAGCTGACGGCCTGATGGAAATCGTCCCGTTGAACTGTAAATTTCATATCAACCAGTCTCCTTTGGAATTATGCATGTATTGTTTGACTAAACATCTATCATAAGCAAAGAGGGCAGGGATCGACAAGCCAAACCGGGAGATTGTAAAGAGTATGAGGATCTTTTAATAAAAATAAGATCTCACCGTCATAATAGAGGCCGTGTTTTTCTGTAGAGAAACCCCCAAAAGACTGAGTAAAAGGAAACATTGCCTGTTAAAAACACAAAGAGAAAACGCTGTTGAAAACCCGAACACATGACAGATTTTCTTGAAAACTGACTCAAAAACGAGACTGTTTAATAAAAAGTCAGACAAGTTTCCTACACATTTTGAACAGGTTTTGAACAGGCTTGTGTGAATAATGTGTTTTTGAGTGTGATCTCACGAATCTGTAAACAGGCTTCCAGTAAGGGCTCCACCCAACTAATTGGGATCATATTTGGCCCATCACAAGGGGCTAAGTCAGGCTGAGGGTGTGTCTCTAAAAATAAGCCATTACAGCCAGCCGCAGCTGCGGCTCGGGCTAATGTAATAGCATATTCGCGCTGTCCACCAGAAGAGCCTCCCTGCCCGCCAGGTAATTGAACACTATGAGTGGCATCAAAAATAACAGGTACATCATAGCCTTGAACAATGGGGACAGACCGAAAATCAACGACCAGGTTGTTATACCCAAAAGTCGCACCGCGTTCGCACACAAATACCTGGGTGTTGCCCGTGGATTTAATTTTATTTACCCCGTGGATAATATCGTGCGGGCTTAAAAATTGGCCCTTTTTTAGATTGATTGGCAGTCCGGTCTCTCCAGCTGCCACCAAAAGATCAGTCTGACGAGACAAAAAAGCGGGTATTTGAAGTACGTCGGCCACTGAACTGGCCAAGCGTATTTCTTCAGTGGTGTGAACATCCGTAATAATTGCAGCCCCTGTGCTGGCCTTAATACGTTCTAAAATTTCCACCCCTCGTTTGACTCCGGGACCTCGATAGGCATCCACAGAAGTGCGGTTGGCCTTGTCGTAAGAGCATTTAAAGAAGAACAATAACGGCCATTGGCTGTTTAAGCGCTCAGTAATGCTCACCAATTCTTTGGCAGCGGATTCATTGAGCTGACCGTCTTCACCTTCAATCACATCGGGTCCTGCAAACAGCACAAAGGGTAATACTTCAGGCTTTCCATCAGCCTGTCTTAGTCCGTTGGGAGCAGAAAAAATCCGTCGGAGTTGAACAAGGGAGTCTGAACGGGTCATGGCAAAAAGCTTTCTATCTAAAAAAATTCGTTATTTTTGGGTATCATAACACTCACACAAACAAGGACAAAGCGGAGACAGTGTGAACTGGTGACCTTACAACAAGAAAACCCGTCTCTACAGCACAGGACACTATATCCCGATTCAGTCCTGACCGCATTGATGCTGCAGCTCAGCCAAATCCCTGGTCTCGGGACCCGTCGAGCCTCGGTACTGCTTTCGTCTCTGGAAAGCACAGATATAATTGAAACCCTGTTCTCACTTTCTACTTCACAACTGTCTCAGATACTTGCCAAAACAAGAATAGACGCCAGTGGAAGCACAGTACAAACTCTATTAGAGGGGATTCAACGAACTCAAAAAGCGATGGGGAATAATGAGACTGCCTATCGATACTGGGCAGAAGAAATCTTAACGCCTTATCAACAAGCCGGTATTAGCATCTGGACCCGTTTTTGGACTGCTAATAACCGAATACAAAGCCTAAATCCATCGCTGATGGAAATCTACGATCCTCCGAATCTGCTTTTTATCCGAGGTAATCCTACCGTGCTAAAAAAATATCAGATTCAAAAACATTTAGCCGTGGTTGGCACTCGGGGGATGAGTGCTTACGGAGAGCAGGTGACGCGGCATATTATCAGTGAGTTTGGCTGTGGTTCACCGGTTGCCATTGTGAGCGGACTTGCCGAAGGGATTGACGGGGTGGCCCATAGGACGGCACTGGAAACCCGTCTTGCGACCATTGCAGTGTTTGGTTGCGGTATCGATATTGTTTTCCCAAAAACACATTTGGGCCTTGCACGAGAGATTATCAAAGAAGGCGGTGCTTGTGTTAGTGAATACCCCATGGGTGTTTCAGGATCTAAAAGTACTTTTCCGCAAAGAAACCGGATTATTGCTGGCCTGTGTGATGCCGTGCTGGTGATTGAAGGGGATTTAAAAAGCGGGGCGATGATTACTGCCAAAATCGCTTTGGAAGAAGGGCGTACCGTGATGACAGTGCCGGGAAATTTATTTTCACCCAATATGAAAGGTCCGTTGCAACTGCTCAAACAGGGAGCGGTATTAGTACGTGAAGCACGTGATATTTTTGAAGAGTGGCAGTCGAGTGAGGGCTGGTCAGAAATGTCAAAACCCACGCCTGATATAGAGAGGCCAAACTTTGAAAATCACCAACAAGAAAAGCTTTACAACTTATTAAGCCCAGGAGAGCCTCTTAACTTAGATGAAATTAGCGAAGAATTGGTATTAAGCGCTTTACAAACCAGTATTTTGGTCAGTGAATGTGAGCTAGAAGGCTGGCTTAAACCGCTGCCTGGAGCCCGTGTGGTCCGTATTATCCAAGGAAAAACATCATGACTGTGCTCGAAAGAGAGAAAACGCTGATTTTAATCGACGGACACTCGCTGGCCTATCGTTCGTATTTTGCGTTAGAGCGAACCGGGATGAAAACAAGGGCGGGTGAGCCTACATGGGCTATATACGGTTTTTTTTCTGCCCTGATGAGCTTGTTTAAGACCGCAAAGCCAGATGCCATTGCTGTTGCCTTCGATATGGGAAGAGAAACCTTTCGTAACGAGATGTACCCAGAGTATAAAGCGCATCGAGAAGCAATGCCAGATGCACTAAGGGCGCAAATGGGCGCGATTCGAGCTGGCGTGGAAGCCTTTGGGATTCCCATTTTTGAAAATGAAATCTATGAGGCGGACGATTTAATTGGCTCGCTGTCTACCCGAGCCGCTCGTGATGGCTTTATGGTCCAGATTTTGACCGGAGACCAGGATGCCTTTCAGTTGGTTGAAGATGGTGAAATAGAACTCCTCATTCCGTCTCGAGACCCAAAACAGGGACTTACCCGGTATAATCGAGCACAGGTGTTTGCAAAGTGGGGAATTTATCCCGAACAAGTGCCAGATTTTAAAGGTTTAAAAGGGGATACGTCAGATAATATCCCGGGTGTTCCTGGGATTGGTGATAAAACTGCTGCAAAATTGTTGGAAGAGCACAAGACTCTTGAAGGAGTGTATGCCAATTTGGCAAAACGCCCCGCCAATAAGCTAAAGGAAAAGTTAGAAACCTTCCAAGATCAGGCGTTTTTGAGCAAAAAGCTAGCTACCATCATCCGTGATGTCCCCATGACGGTTGACTGGCAACAGTGTCATCTTTCTGGCACTTTGCTAGAGCCTGTCGAAGCCTTTTTTACCCGATGGGAATGTCGAAATTTGCTTAAAAGTGTGCCTGAAGTCCTTGCACCCTGGTTGAAACAAGAGTCACAGCAGTCACATCCAGAGCTAAAGCCAGAAAAACAGCCCGTTCAGTCAACTGAAAAGAGCACTCCCTTCCACGCAGAACAGTCCCTGGTTCAAACTCAAGAACAGTTAGATTCTTTGTGTCATCTGCTATCACAACGATCGGTATTTGCGATTGATTTAGAAACCACGGGTCTTGATTACTTTCAAAATCACATTGTGGGTGTTGCGATTGCTATTGCCAAGAATCCAGAGCAGTTTCAAGCCACGTTTTCGGGTGAACAAGCTGAAAAACAAAATCGACCGTTTATCTTACAAGCAACGCAGCCAAGTTCCTGGCGATTGGCTGTCAATAAGAATGAGGAAAACAGCGGATTTCTGGCCTTTTATATTCCACTGCGTCATCAAACCCAAGAAACACAGCTTCCTGTAGATTGTGTGTTTCAGGCTATAAGTCCCTTTCTCAATGACCCAGGGCGTATCAAGGTGATTCATAATGAAAAGTTCGAAAAAAACATGTTGCTGAGTGCAGGGTATCCCGTTCTAGAACCCGTTTTTGACACCATGTTGGCCAGTTATGTCCTAAACCCCGATCGCCGCCACGGCTTAAAACAACTGGCGTTTGAATTACTGCACGTGGAAATGACCGAAATTGAGAGTCTGATTGGCACAGGTAAAAAGCAAATCACTTTTGATTATGTTCCTTTAGACGAGGCGGCCCGCTACGCTTCAACCGATGCATGGGTAACGCTTGCCCTTGCGGAACATCTTCTTGAGGCCATTCCCCAAGAGCGCTTAGCGCTCCTCTATGATGTAGAGTTGCCACTGGCTGGGGTCCTTGCAGCGATGGAACGTGAGGGTGTGGCTATTGATACAGCTTATTTGCACCAGTTGAATCAACAAATAAACCAGGAGTTGGCTGTTCTTCAAGCTCAAATTCATAAAGCCGCAGGAGCCCCGTTTAACATCAATTCACCCGCCCAAGTAGGGGAATTACTTTTCGAGAAAATGGGCCTGACCCCGTTGAAAAAAACGGCGAGTAAGTCGGCTTATTCAACAGATGCAAAAGTATTAGCGCAGTTGGCAGGTGATCATCCCATTGTGCAAGAAATTCTCGATTACAGACAGTTGTTTAAGCTCAAATCGACTTATATCGAGAGCCTTCCAGAACTCATTAACCCAATTACCCATAGAATTCACACAAATTTTAATCAGACGTCTACGGCGACAGGCCGACTTTCTAGCAGTAATCCTAACCTGCAAAATATTCCCATTCGTACAGAGCACGGTCGGCAAATCCGCGCTGCCTTTCTTCCAGGGAAGCACGATGAACCCAAGGAAGATTGGGCCCTGATGTCCGCGGATTACTCTCAGATAGAGCTGCGTCTCCTGGCACATTTCTCAGAGGACGCCCCCTTGGTGCAGGCCTTTCACGACGGGATTGATGTTCATGCCTTAACTGCCTCATTGGTGTTTGGTGTCCCTGTGGATGCTGTTACCAAGGAGCAGCGTTACCGGGCCAAAACCGTCAATTTTGGCGTGGTTTACGGACAGACTGCACACGGTCTTTCCCAGCAGTTAAAAATCCCTCGCGCAGAAGCACAGTGGTTTATTAATAGCTATTTTGATCGATACAAAGGCGTACAACGCTTTATTGAAACCGTGAAACAAGAGTCGCATCAAACTGGAGAAGTGAAAACACTCGCTGGACGTGTGCGAGACTTAAAAGAGGGACTTAATAGCTCCGTAAAAAGTATTCGAGAGTTTTCGGAACGGGCTGCCTTTAATACGCCCTTGCAAGGGTCAGCATCGGATTTGATGAAAATAGCGATGATTCGTCTATTTCAACGAATGAATGATGAAAAACTGAAAAGCCAGTTGATTTTACAAGTGCACGATGAAATTGTGATTGAGTTATATAAGCCAGAGGAAGCGGCTGTTACAGAGGCCGTCCTTTGGGCGATGGAACTGGATCAACCCCTGAAGGTACCCCTGGTGGTGGATGTGTTTGTGGGACCGACCTGGATGGAAAGTTAAGTCGGAAAGTTAAAACGGGATGTAAATGCCTAAGCGATAATCAGGCTGAGTTATAATCAGGACTGTATGCAAAAACACACCGATCGCCTTAAACACGTCACCCTGGTCCATAACACGACCACGGATCCCGAGCATCGCTACCGGGATAAAGCAGCCCGTTTTCTCAATGACGCTGGCATTCAAACCGACTCAGTACCTGTTGCTGGCCGCGAATGCCCAGAGTTTTCTCCTCAATTGTCTCAATCTGATATGGTCATTGTGATGGGCGGTGACGGTACTTTCTTACGCACGGCCCAGTTTTTCTCTCAGCATCAGGTTCCGCTCGTTGGAGTAAACACAGGGACATTGGGTTTTTTAACCCGCATTGAGGCCGATAAATTGGCTATTTTTCTCAAGCTTTTGGTAATGGGCGAGTACGAACTGGAAGAGCGGATGATGCTGAGTGTGAAAGACTCGAGTTGGTCTGAGTCTCGAACCCAACTGGCCTTGAACGATGTGGTGATTAAAAACGGGAGCCCCAGTCAAATGTGTACTTTGCGGGTATACATTAATGATGACCTACTGGCGATCTATGATGCTGACGGAATTGTGCTGTCTACACCAACGGGTTCAACAGCTTACACGCTCTCCTCTGGCGGGCCGGTTATTTCTCCAGAAGTTGAAGCAATGTCTATCACCCCGATTTGCCCGCACAGCCTGTCAGCAAAACCGATTGTAATCCCTGCTGATAAACGACTTCGGGTCGAATCGATGCGCCGTAATAAGAATATTATCTGCGCCGTTGACGGCCAAGATATGGGACCGCTGCAACCAGGGGAGATCTTAACCATAGAACGCGCCCCGCTACCGCTGAAAATGGTGAATTTTAGACAAGAAGATGACGATTTTTACCATCTTCTCAAGAAAAAGCTCCACTGGGCGATGAATCCCCGCTGGAAAACAGAAGCTTCTCATTGAGTTGAAACGGCTTACTTCATGTTGAAACAGGTATCGATCAAACATATTGGTATTATTGATTGTCTGACCTTAGCGGTTCGACCGGGTTTTACGGCGGTGACGGGAGAAACCGGATCTGGAAAGAGCTTGATTTTATGGTCCATTGCTCTGGTGTTTGGGCTTAAAGCGACCCCACAAGAGGTGATTCAGACCGGTCAGACGAATGCCAGTGTGGAACTAGAATGCGGTATTGCCGAAAGCATTCGCCCCGAAGTATTGGCTATCTTGGAGGCAGCCGGCCTTTCAGACAGTCCAGAAGAGAGCATCTCAGAAGAGAATTTACTTTTATCTCGAGAATGGCGTGGTCAGCAAAGTCGCTACCGAATCAACGGGGTGCCGGTTTCTAAGGATGTGATGGCTCAATTACAGCCGTTGCTCTTAGAGGTTCAACACCAACACGAGATGATGCAACTGTTTTCTCCCACCGAACAGCGACACTATCTTGATCAACTCAGTGCAAGTAAACTCAGCCCGCTAAAAAAACAACTTAGCCGGGTGTATTACCAATGGCATGAGGCGCAAAACCAGTTAAAATCACTCGAAGCCACTCAGCAACAACGCTTAAGAGAACGTGATTTTATGCAGCACCAGTTGAACGAGCTGGAGGCAGCGGCGCTCGATGATCCAGAAGAGGATGTTCTTCTTGAAGCCAAGGCACAGAGGTTTCAGCATTTTGAAGAGCTCTCTAAGCACCTTTCTGTCTGTCTCGACGGTCGTTTACTGGATCATATTGCCAGTATCAAAAAATCGCTCAAGGCGGCTGCTGGGCTTGATGCCTCTTTGCAGCCATATTTTGACACTTTTGAAATGATTGAGGCTGAGGCTCGAGAGGCTCAACACGGTCTATCTCGCTATGAAGATCAATTGCCCAGAGATACTGCCCAACTGGACGAGCTGATTCATCGATTAGAGGTGTTGAAGCAGCTTAAGCGAAAATATGGTCCCACATTGGCCCGTGTGATAGAGACGCAAGCCCAGTTGACATTGGATTTAGAATCCAGCGCGTATTATGAGCAAGATCAACAGACCCTGACGGCCCATCGAGACTCATTGGCATCCGAAATGGCCGGCTTGTGTGAGCAGATTACACAAGAAAGAAACTTATGTAAGCAGCGTTTGGAAAAGGCGATTCTTCCACACCTCAAAGATCTGGCCCTGCCCCATGCGCGCTTTGAGGTACAAATGACAGCCCAGTCGCAATGGAGTGCAGACGGGAGAGATGAGGTCAGCTTTCAGTTCTCTGCCAACCCGGGAGAACCGCTTCGCCCTCTCAATAAAGCGGCCAGTGGCGGAGAGCTTTCGCGAGTTTTGCTGGCAATCAAGGTGGTTTGCCACGGTAAAGATACAGGAAAAACCGTAATTTTTGATGAAGTGGATACCGGTATCAGTGGCCCCAGTGCAAAATGTTTAGCAGAAAAACTACAGCAGCTCGCGCAAACCCACCAAGTACTGGCTGTTACTCACCAGGCGATTGTGGCTGCGGCTGCACACAGCCATGTGAATGTAGAGAAAATCACTCAAAAAAATACAGAAAAAGAAGAAACGGTCTGTGTACAGGCGGTTTATTTGGAAGAAAAAGAAAAACGACTCAGCGTGTTGAGTCGTTTGGCAAGTGGGATAGACACAGTCGATAAAACAATGGTGCCGTTTGTTGAACGGCTAGTGGCTGCTGTAAATAAGCCCCTATAAATTAGCTATAGAGAAAAACAAAAAATAAATTTTAGCAGTAACGCAATACTCGACCTCTCTTTAGCATGAAAACAATCCTCTAAAGCCTTGTGTCAGGCATATTCTTTAAATTTTTATAAATTTCTCGCCTCAAAAATTAAAGAAAACCCAGAACTGGATCGAAGGGTAGATATAAGGCCCAGAAAACACAGTTTTATATATAGACGCGGTTTTTTTACTTTTTCAACGAGGTGTTTCTGTTAATTTTTGGAGTGTGAAAGTCTGTCTAAGACGATGATTAAGGCTGCTTTATTATTCGTCCTGGTACTTCAGTTACTGTGGACACAGTCTGCCAGTGCGAAGACGTTTTTTGATTACTATCAGAACGGTGTGATGGAATACCGTCAGGGTTCCTATTCACAGGCCTTAAACGATTTTCAGCAAGCATTTTCTCTCTCTCCCAGTAATAGCAATGTGCACTATTATTTGGGCCTTCTCAATGACCAATTTAACCGTAATCATGAAGCCGTGATGCATTATCAATACGTAATGGATCACTGCGATGAGACCCGTTTGGTCGATTATGCAGCCACCCGGGTTCGTGATATTCAAAAAACGGCGCTGGCCGGGATTTCGAGCCCAGTCAAAACCGCGGGCGTTGTCGCCCTAAAGCAATTTTCCAATGCGTTGCTCGTTGAGGCAACGATGAATGAAAAAATTGCAGGAACCTTTATTGTTGATACGGGTGCGACCTACACGTCTATTTCTCGGGAAATGGCGGATGCTTTAGGGCTGGATCTCACGCATGCAGAGCGCGTCCCCATCACCACGGCAAACGGGCGGATAGAAGTGCCAAAAGTGATGCTGAAAACGCTGAGCGTTAACGGTGTCGAAGCACACAATGTTGAAGTGACGGTTTTGGATCTCAGAAAAGGGGCTAGCTTTTCCGGTTTGCTCGGACTAAGCTTTATTAAACAGTTTCGCCTGACGATTGACCCTCAACTCGGGCAGCTGATTTTTCAGCCCTTGTAACGCCATTTGGGATTCGTATTATGGTCACAGAATTTCTTCCGGCTCCTGTGAGTCGGCTAAAAAAGCTTCCAACTTATGTTTTTGCTGAATTAGACGAGATGAAAGAGGCTGCTCACAAGCGGGGTGCCGATCTCATCGAGCTTGGGATGGGCAATCCGGATTTGTCCACCCCAAAACCGATTATTGAAGAGATTCAAAAAGCCGTTGCTCGCCCAGAGAATCATCGCTACCCACTCTTTAAAGGGAAGCCGGCGTTTAGAGAAGCCGTTGCCTCTTGGATGGACCGACGTTACGGGGTCTCTGTTGACCCGGAAACGGAAGTTCAAGCACTCATTGGTTCTAAAGAAGGCTTAGGGCATCTGACCTTTGCCTATATTGAACCTGGCGACTACAGTCTAGTCCCCTCGCCCTACTATCCGGTGCATTCCCGGGCAACCTGGTTGGCGGGTGGCGAGGTGCTCCATCTCCCCCTCACACCAGAAAATGCGTTTCTGCCGGATTTAGACAGTATTCCCAGTGAGATTGCCGCCAAAGCTAAGCTGTTCTTTGTCAATTATCCCAATAATCCGACCACGGCTATTGCCCCGTTGTCTTTCTACGAGAAGTTGGTCGATTACTGTAAACGCCACAGCATTGTTCTGGTGAGCGACTTGGCCTATGGAGAGATTTGCTTTGAAGGGTACCGCCCGCCCAGTATCTTTAACGTACCGGGCGCCAAATCCATCGCGGTAGAATTCCACTCCTTTTCCAAGAGTTTTAATATGGCAGGCTGGCGGGTGGGCTTTGCTGCCGGTAATGCACAAGTGATTAAGACGCTGTATAGCCTCAAGACAAATCTAGACTACGGGGTCTCTTCCGCGATTCAAGACGGAGCCGTCTATGCGTTAAACCACGGAGAAAGCTTTCTGGACGAGATCAATGCGACGTATCAAGAGAGACGGGATGTTGTGGTCAATGGCTTTCGTTCTCTGGGTTGGACGGTAGAGCCGACCAAAGGAACACTGTATGTGTGGCTGCCCATTCCTGAGCGTTTTGAAAACTCCAAAGCTTGGTGTAAATATCTTTTAGACGAGGCTGATGTCTTGATCACCCCTGGGATTGCATTTGGAGACGCAGGTGATCGCTTTTTCAGAGTGTCTTTGGTCAGTGATATCCCCGTCTTAGAGAAGGCTATTGCTCGGCTTCAGGCCAAAGGGATCAGGTTCCAGGCATGACTGCTGGCACACGCAGCAGTTACCTTGTAACCGGTGGCGTTGGTTTTATCGGCTCACACCTTTGTAAAGCCTTGTTGGAAGGTAGTGATCAGCGAATTGTCTGCAATGAGCTGGTGATTCTCGATGACTTCAATGATTTTTACGATCCTCGGATCAAAGAAGCACATTTAAAGGTGCTGAGTGAGACGGCACGGTCTACGGGGACTCCTTTACACCTCTACCGGGTTGATATTCGAGACCGAGCAGCGTTAGAGCCTATTTTTGAAAGACATGCGCCGGGGTTACGGCAGGGTGGGATCCTTCATCTGGCCGCTCGTGCGGGTGTTCGGCCTTCTCTGTTAGAACCGGCTCTGTACCTCAGTACCAATGTGGACGGTACGTTTAATCTGGTTGATTTGGCCAGACGCCATGATATTCAAAAGTTTGTATTTGCCTCCTCGAGCTCTGTTTACGGGGATAACCCTGATCAGGTCCCGTTTCGAGAGGATCAAGACGTCAATCATCCAATTTCTCCCTATGCGGCCACCAAAATTATGGGAGAAAATCTGCTCTATTCATACGTGCATCTGTATCAAATGCAAATTGTGGCACTGCGGTTTTTTACGGTCTACGGTCCCAGTCAGCGGCCAGATTTGGCAATTCATAAATTTACCCGCCTCATTAGTGAAGGGAAAACAATCCCTGTGTTTGGAGACGGTTCTACACGTAGGGATTATACCTATATCGACGATATTATCCAGGGTGTGTTGGCCGCGGTTCACTATGATAAGACTCCGTTTGAGGTGGTGAATCTGGGCGAATCTCAGACAACCAGCCTCTCAGAACTGATTGCTCACCTGGAAGAGGCTTTGGGTAAAAAAGCCATTATTGACCGCCAGCCATTACAGCCGGGGGATGTGCCCATCACCTATGCCTGTATCGATAAAGCCAGGAATTTACTAAATTACAGACCTGTAGTTCCTGTTTCTCAAGGAATTCCTCGCTTTGTGGCCTGGTATAAAACCCATCAAAATGCGCTTTCAGCGACGTTGTGATACCATTTTTCTATGAAACTTTGCGTTATTGGCACCGGATATGTGGGATTGGTTACCGGAACCTGTTTGGCCGAAATGGGCAATCAGGTGATCTGTGTAGACGTGGATCCGACTAAAATAGATGCTTTGCGACAAGGGGAGGTGCCGATTTATGAACCCGGCCTGGATGAGCTGATTCAGACCAACACGCGCGAAGGCCGATTGCATTTCACCACCGATCTTCCCTGGGCTGTTCAAGAATCTTTGGTCTGTTTTATTGCTGTCGGAACCCCCCCCCGAGAGGACGGTTCAGCTGATCTTACGGCCGTGTTTAATGTGGCAACCTCAATTGCACGAGCGATGCCGGACTACCGCGTGATTGTGACCAAGAGTACTGTGCCTGTTGGAACCTCTGAGCAAGTGGGCAAGCTGATTGCGGAGAATACGAACACGCCTTTTTCGATTGTCTCGAATCCAGAATTTTTAAAACAAGGTGCGGCTGTGGATGATTGTTTGAAGCCAGACCGCGTGGTTGTCGGCACCAACGATCAGCGGGCTTCTGATATTATGCAGGAGCTGTACTCGCCGTTTTTACGGACAGGAAATCCAATTATCCTGATGGATATTCCTTCTGCAGAGATGACCAAATACGTCGCTAATGCTTTTTTGGCCACCAAAATTTCATTTATAAATGAGATGAGCAAGCTCTGCGAACAAGTCGGAGCAGATATTTCCCAAGTGCGTACAGGGATTTCGACTGATTCTCGAATTGGAGGGCAGTTCCTCTTCCCAGGAATTGGGTTTGGAGGGTCTTGTTTCCCCAAAGATATTAAGGCTTTGATTAAAACATCCCAGGAGTTTGGCTGTCCGTCGCAAATTCTGCAAGCGGTGGATCAGGTCAATCAAGATCAACGTGATTTCTTTCTCGATAAAGTGTATCGACGCTTTGGCAATGATCTTTCCGGAAAAACCTTTGCTGTTTGGGGGCTGGCGTTTAAACCTCGGACGGATGATTTGCGTGAAGCTCCCAGTGTTACCGTGATTGAAGCGTTACTAGCCCGAGGGGCTAGCGTTCAGGCCTATGATCCCAAGGCGATGCCCAATGCAAAAACTCTTTTTGACACCCGCGTTACCTTTGCAGACACGGCCTATGAGGCACTTAATCAAGCTGATGCAATGCTGCTGATTACGGAGTGGAACGAGTTTCGCCGTCCTGATTTTGATCAAATGAAGCAACGAATGAAAGCCTCGGTAATTATTGACGGGCGAAATCAGTACGATCCAGAGCGGATGCTTCGCAGAGGCTTTGAATACCAGGCCATGGGGCTGTTGATTCCCTCAGACAGCTCGGTTGACTCTCTTTCTTCAGGGATTGGGGTCTAATGGGAGTCGCTCGTCAGATTCTGGTAACCGGTGGGGCAGGCTTTATTGGTTCGCATTTGTGTGAACGGCTTTTAAATGACGGGCACAGTGTCATCTGCGCAGATAATTTTTTTACTGGATCCAAAGAAAACATTCTTCCTCTCCTGTCTAACCCTTACTTTGAGCTGCTACGGCATGATGTAAGTGAACCGCTGTTGATTGAAGTGGATGAAATTTACAACTTGGCCTGTCCGGCCTCTCCCATTCATTATCAATATAACCCTGTGAAAACCGTTAAAACCAATGTGATGGGGACGATTCACATGTTGGGGTTGGCCAAGAGAACCCGTGCAAAGATGCTACAAGCCTCGACATCAGAAGTTTACGGCGATCCCCAAGTGCATCCACAACCAGAAACCTACTGGGGCCATGTCAATCCCATTGGAATTCGCAGCTGTTATGACGAGGGAAAACGCCTGGCCGAAACGCTGTGTATGGACTATCACCGTCAAAATAATGTGCTGGTCAAAATAGTTCGTATCTTTAATACTTATGGACCTCGAATGGCAGAGAACGACGGCCGGGTGGTGAGTAATTTTATTATTCAGGCTCTCAAGAATGAACCCATTACTCTCTACGGGGACGGTCAGCAGACTCGCTCCTTCTGCTATGTGGCCGATTTGGTAGAAGGATTAGTGGCGATGATGAATCGAACGGATCCCCGCGAAACAGGTCCGATTAATTTGGGAAACCCTTCAGAATTCACGATTCTCGAACTGGCAGAAACCGTCATAAAAATGACCGGATCACGTTCTAAAATTGAGCAACACCCCCTGCCTGCAGACGATCCCACGCAACGCAAACCCGATATATCGCTAGCACAAAAAAAATTAGGGTGGGCCCCAAGTATTTC